>CADCWC010000284.1 GCA_902806305.1 uncultured Thermoleophilia bacterium
GGCGGCCTGCGTGATCCCGGCCGCCTCCGTCGAGGCCTACGGTCTCCCCGCGCGCGAGGCCGAGGCGGGCCACGGCGACCGCCTCGTCCTGCGTCGGCTCGGGCGCCTGACCGACACGCGGCCGTACGTCTTCGGGCTCGCCATCCGCCGCGCCGTCAGCCGCTCGCCGTTCGAGCCCGTCACCCTCGTCGACGGCGTGCCGCACGAGTTGATCGTCTTCCTGAAGGAGCACGGGACCCGCTATCCCGGCATCCGGATCCGCACGCGGACCGTCCGCGACTACAAGCACGAGGTGCTCGCCGCGCACCTGTGGGGGCAGCTGACCGAGATCGACGAGGAGGGACTCGCCGACCCCAAGCGCTTCCCGGACGCACAGCCCGGCGACCTGGTCGGCAACGGCGGGGTCGAGGAGACGTACGACCGCTGGCTCCGGGGCGACAACGGCCGGCTCGAGGTGCGGGTCGACGCCGAGGGCAATCCGCAGGGCGCGCCTGCCCTCGAGGAGGCGCCCGTGCCGGGACACGACGTGCGTCTGACGCTCGACCTGGACGTCCAGCAGGCCGCCGAGCGGGCCCTGCGCGAGGCGTTCCGCATCGCCCGGGCGCGCGGCGAGGCGGCCGACGCGGGCGCGATCGTGGCCCTGGACGCGAAGACGGGGGAGGTGCGGGCGATGGCCTCGGCGCCGTCCTTCGACCCGAACCGGCTGATCGGCAAGGACGCCGCCGCCTACTACGAGGAGCTCACGGAGGACGACGAGGCGGCCCGCCTGCTGAACCGGGCGGCGGCCGGCGAGTACCCGGCCGGGTCGACGTTCAAGCCGGTGACGGCCATCGCGGGCATCCAGAGCCGCGCGATGGGCGTGAACGACGCCCTGGCCTGCACGCCGGACTTCGAGACGTACGGGCACACGTACGACAACTTCGTCGACTCACGCAACATCGCCATGAACCTCGTGCAGGCCCTGACGGAGTCGTGCGACACGTGGTTCTACCGGGTCGGCGCGGCGCTCTACGACCGCACGGCGAAGGACGGCGACCCCGAGCCGCAGGCCGACTGGGGCCGCCGCCTCGGGTTCGGCGAGCGGACCGGGCTCGACGTGCCGGGCGAGCGCGCCGGGATCAACCCGGGCGTCGAGTTCAAGCGGGAGTACGCCAAGCAGTTCACGCTGCGCTGGCAGCAGCTGCAGGAGAACGCGTGGACGCCGGGCGACGCCGTCAACACGTCGATCGGCCAGGGGCACCTGCTCGTGACGCCGCTCCAGATCGCCCGCCTCTACGCGATGATCGCGAACGGCGGCAGCCTCGTGACGCCGCACCTCGGCCTGCAGATCGAGCTGCCGGACGTCGACCGCACCGTGGTGAAGCGCTTCGCCCCCGCCGCGGCGCGGAAGGTCGCGACCGACCCGGGCGTGCTCGAGACGATCCGGGCCGGACTGCGGGGCGTCACGCACGACGCCGCCTACGGCACGGGTGCCCAGGCCTTCGCGGGCTTCCCCGTGGGCGTGGCGGGCAAGACCGGCACGGCCGAGCGGCCGCCGGACAAGGACTACGCGTGGTTCGTCGGCTACGCCCCGCTCGACGACCCGCAGCTCGTCGTGGTGGCGATGATCGAGCAGGGCGGCTTCGGCGGCGAGGTCGCCGCGCCCGCCGTCCGCCGCGTCCTCGCCCGGGCGTTCGGCGTGGACGAGACGGAGTCGAGCGAGCGGCGCACGCCGACCGATCTGCGCGGCCGGCCGATCCCGACCGATTTCACCCAGATGGCGAACGCGGCCCGGCTCGGCACCGGCATCACCGTCCAGAGCGCCGCGCTCGACGAGCTGCGCAAGGAGGCGGCGCGCCGCGCCGAGGCGGGCGAGGCCACGAGCGTCGACCCCACGACGCCGCCCGCGCCGAGCGAGGCCCCCGGGATCTCGGCGGACTGACGATGACGACCTCCCTCTACCTCCGCCGCCTCGACTACGTCCTCGTCGCCGCCGTGGCGGCGATCGTGGCCCTCGGCTGGCTGACCGTCGACTCCGCCACCCGCGCGGACATCGCGGACGACCCGGGCTACTACGCCTTCCGGCACGGCCTGTACATCGCCCTCGGCGTGCTCGCGGCCGTCGTGCTGTCGGCCCTCGACCCGCAGCTCTTCCGGCGCTTCCTGTGGCCGATCTACGGCGTCACCATCGCCCTGCTCGTCGTCGTGCTCGGCCTGGCGGCGGCGCGTGGCTCGAGCCGCTGGATCACGATCGGCTTCTTCAACCTGCAGCCGTCGGAGGTCGGCAAGCTCGCGCTCGCGGTGTGCCTGGCGGCGTTCGTCTCGGACCGGGTCCGCGAGCACCCCGGCTCGTGGCGCACGCTCGGCCTCGCCCTGGCGTTCGTCGCGCCGCCCGCGCTGCTCGTGTTCGTCGAGCCCGACCTCGGCACGTCGATCGTCTACGCCGCCATCACGGTCACGATCCTCTTCATCGCGGGCACCCGCATGGTGCAGTTCGCGGCGCTCGGCGTCGCGGCGGCGGTCGTGCTCACCGTCGTCTTCGTGGCGCTGCCCCGGGTGGGCGTGCAGGTCCTCGAGGGCTACCAGATGGCGCGTCTGACGGCGTTCGTGAACCCGTCCGAGGATCTCGGCGACGCGGCCTACCAGGTGAACCAGTCCAAGATCGCGATCGGCTCCGGCGCGCTCGTGGGCAAGGGGGTGCAGGGCGCGACGCAGACGACCGACAACTTCCTGCCCGAGCACCACACGGACTTCATCTTCGCGGTCGTCGGGGAGCAGCGTGGCTTCGTCGGCGCGGCGTTCCTGCTCAGCCTCTACGTCCTCGTGATCTGGCGCGCGGCGAGGACGATCACGCTCGCCGCGAGCCTCTACGAGAGCCTGATCGCGGCGGGGATCGCGGGGATGTTCCTGACGCAGGTCTTCGTGAACATCGGGATGACGATCGGCATCATGCCGACCACGGGCATCCCGCTGCCGTTCATGACCTACGGCGGCTCGAACACGGTCGTCAACCTGGCCGCGGTCGGGATCCTCTGCGCGATCCAGATCCGCGGCGGGGTGCCGCTGCCGCCGCCGCTCGCCTCCCACGACGTGGTCGTCAACGCCCGCCGCCGGTTCGGCGAGGCGGCGCCGCCGCCGCTCGCCCGCCGCTGACCCGCCGTCCCGCGCGGCGTCACGGGCACCGCGGCAGGAAAGCGCGGGGCGAGCGGTAACATGAGGGACAGATGAGGAAGTTCCCCCACGAGACCGCCGCCGACCCGCCCCCGGGTCTGGAGCCTGAGCCGTCGGATCGTGGCCCCATCGTCCGAGCCTTCCGGTCGTCACCGTCCCCCGCCGGTCCCGCCGACGTCGCCTCCGGGCCTCGCCGCGCGCCGCGTCGGGACGGCGCGACCGCCACGTACGCCGCAGGTCGTCGCGACGCACGGCCCCTGCTCCCCGGAGCCGGTCCGCGCGCCCGTCGCCCCGCCTGATCCCGCGCCGGGCGCGCTCCCCGTCGGGGGTGAGCGCGGCGCTCGAGGTTCTGCATGAAGAAGATCCTGATCTCCTCCGACCGGTACGAGACCCGTGTCGCGATCGTCGAGGAGGGTGTGGTCGTCGAGACCTACATCGAGCGCGACACGCGCCGCTCGATGCTCGGCAACGTCTACCTGGCCCGCGTCGACAACGTGCTGCCGGGAATGGAGGCCGCGTTCATCGACGCCGGCCTGCCGAAGAACGGCTTCCTCTACGTCAACGAGATCGTCATCCCCGAGCTGGACGACAAGGAGCGCCGCAAGAAGCGCATCCAGGAGCTGATCCGCCCGGGGCAGGAGCTGCTCGTCCAGGTCGTCAAGGACCCGATGGGCACGAAGGGCGCCCGCGTGACGATGCAGCTGTCGTTCGCCGGCCGCTTCCTCGTGTTCTCACCCGAGGGGACCGGCAACGGCGTCTCGAAGCGGCTCGAGGACGCCGAGCGCGAGCGTCTGCGCGGTCTGGTCAAGAAGCTGAAGCCGCGGAACGGCGGCGGCCTGATCGTGCGGACCGCCGCGCGCGGCGCCGAGCTCCCCGAGCTCGAGCGCGACCTGCGCCTGCTCGAGGACCAGTGGGAGGCGATCGTGGCGCGCGCCGCCGCGAGTCGCGCCCCGGCGCTCGTGCACCAGGAGGTCGACCTGGCCCTCGAGATGGTGCGCGACGACCTGCGCGTCGACGTGGACGAGGTCGTCACCGACGATCCCGCCACGCATGAGCGGATCGCGGCGTACGTCGAGCAGCACTCACCGGAGATGCTCGACCGCGTGAAGCTGCACCGCGGCGCCACGCCGCTGATGCGCCGCTACCAGGTCGAGGAGGCGATCGCCTCGACGCTGCACCGTCGCGTCGACCTGCCCTCGGGCGGCTACCTCCTGTTCGACTACGCCGAGGCGTTCACGATCGTCGACGTCAACACGGGCCGCTTCGTCGGCAAGTCGCGGCTCGAGGACACGATCCTCAAGAACAACCTCGAGGCCGCCAAGGAGGTCGTGCGCCAGCTCCGGCTGCGCGACATCGGCGGCATGATCATCATCGACTTCATCGACATGGCCGCGGCGAAGAACCGGGATGCCGTCATCGCCGCCATGCAGGAGGAGCTGAAGAAGGACCGCTCGAAGGTCTACCTGGTCTCCATCTCCCCGCTCGGGCTGGTCGAGATGACGCGCCAGAACGTCACCGACGGCGTCCGCGAGATCCTCACCGACACCTGCCCGCACTGCCGCGGCGAGGGCGTCGTCTACGGCGACGAGACGATCGCGCTCGAGAACCTGCGGGCGCTCACCCGCCACGCGCGGCTCTCGACCGCCGAGGCGTTCCTGGTCGAGCTGCACCCGCGGATCGCGGCGCTGATGGTCGGCCAGGGCGGCCGCCGCCTCATCGACCTCGAGGAGAGCACCGGCAAGCACTTCTCGCTGGTGGGCACGGAAGGCGTGCCCGTCGAGCGCTGCGCGGTGGTACGGGAGGGCACGGCGGGCGAGATCCTGGCCGAGGCGCTGCCTGTCACGACGGCGCAGGAGCTCGAGGTCGTGATCGCCGAGCCGCACATGTACCAGGCCGCGGACGCGGTGGCCCGGCTCGACGGCGGCTACAAGATCGTCGTGGCGGGCGCCGGTCCGTACCTCGGGGAGACGCACCGCGTGCGGGTGGAGCGGGTCGGACGCCTGGAGGCCGTGGCCACGCTGCTCGACGCACGACCGGTGACGGAGCAGGAGATGCTCGAGATGGTCGACGTGCGCACGGACATCCACGAGCCGGAGCGCGGCGTGGGCGACCGTCTCGACCTCGAGGACCGGTCCCGGCGGCGCTCGAGCCGCAAGCGCGGCGGCGAGCGGGCGAAGACGGTCGCGCCGGTGGCGGCCGGCGGTCCGGGCGCGACGGACGAGGACGACCTCGACGCCGACGGGGCGATCGACGGCGCGGAGGTCCTGGACCTCGACGACGACGTCGAGGAGGGCGCCGGTCCGAGCTCGCGGCCGCGCAAGCGCCGCCGCCGCCGGGCGCCCGCCGGTGTCGCGGGCGAGCTGGCGGACGCCGAGGTCGAC
>CADCWC010000285.1 GCA_902806305.1 uncultured Thermoleophilia bacterium
CGGGGCACCCCCGCACGTGCTCCGGGTCGACGTCGACGACGCCGCCTCGCTGCACGAGGCGCTCGGCCGGGCCGACGCCGTGCTGAACGCCACCTACATGCGCCACAACGTGCCGGTGACCGACGCGGCGATCGCCGCCGGCGTGCACCTCGTGGACCTCGGTTCCTACCACCCCGAGACGCTCGAGCAGCTGGAGCGGGGTCCCGCGGCCGAGGCGGCCGGCTGCCGGATCGTGCCCGGGTGCGGCGTGGCGCCCGGGCTCACAAACATCCTCGCCCGCCTGGGGGCCGACCGGCTCGACCACGTCGACGCGGTGCGCATGTACTCCTACATCACGCATCCGATCTGGACGTCGCCGGGGATCGTCGTGACGCGCTTCGACGCGAGCACCGGCACGTCGCTGATGGTGGTCGACGGGCGGGTCGTCGAGCGGCCGTCCTTCGGCGACGAGGAGACCGTCGTCTTCCCCGAGCCCTACGGGCCGCAGGTCGTGCACCTGGTCCCCCACCCCGAGCCCGTCACGCTGCCGCGCTCGATCGACGTCTCGGACGTCGTGTTCAAGGTCGGCTACCCGCCCGCGGAGACGCGCCGCATCGAGGTGCTGCTCGAGCTCGGCCTCGACCGCGAGGAGGCGTTCGAGGTCGACGGCGTCGCCGTCTCGCCGCGCCGCTTCGCGGCGGCCTACATCGGTCGACGCGGGATCGGACCGGACGACACGAGCGCCAACGTCAAGCACGTGCGGGTCGAGGGCCGCCGCGGCGGGGTGCCGGTGACCGTCGTCTTCGACCTCGCGGTGGAGGAGCGCGGACGGTCGGCCTCCTCGCGCATCACGGGCACGGTCGCGGCCATCGCCGTCGATCTCGTCGCGCGCGGCGGCCCGGCGGGCGTCCACCCGCCCGAGGCGGCGTTCGACGCCGGGGCGTTCGTCGCGGCGCTCGCCGAGCGCGGGCTGACGGTGGCCGAGCACGAGCTGTCGGGACCGCCCCGCTGACGGCCGACGCCGCGGCACACGGAGCACGTCGCTCCCGGTAGCCTTCGTTCCCGCTCCGCGACCCGAAAGGACCGCCATGGCCGCGACTGCGACCCGCGACGACTGGAAGACCCTCGCCGACCAGGTCGAGATCCCGCACCAGGCCTTCATCGACGGCCGGTACGTCGACGCGCTCAGCGGCGAGACGTTCGACGACATCAGCCCCATCGACGGACGCCGCCTGGCGCAGGTCGCGTCGTGCGGGTCCGCTGACGTCGACGTCGCCGTGGCCGGTGCGCGTCGGGCCTTCGAGTCCGGCGTCTGGTCCCGGAGCGCGCCGAAGCAGCGCAAGGCGGTGCTCCTGCGCCTGGCCGAGCTGATCCGCGAGCACGCCGACGAGCTCGCCGTGCTCGAGACGCTCGACATGGGCAAGCCGATCTCGGACGCGCTCGCAGACGACATGCGGCTCTCCGCCGACTGCATCCAGTACTACGGCGAGGCCGTCGACAAGGTGTACGACGAGATCGCCCCGACCGGGCCGAACGCGATCTCGATGATCCGCCGCGAGCCGCTCGGCGTCGTGGCCGCCGTCGTGCCGTGGAACTTCCCGCTGATGATGGCGGCCTGGAAGCTCGGGCCGGCCCTCGCCGCCGGCAACAGCGTCGTGCTGAAGCCCGCCGAGCAGTCGCCGCTGACGGCGCTGCGGCTGGGCGCTCTCGCCGCCGAGGCCGGGATCCCCGACGGCGTCGTGCAGGTCGTGCCGGGCGACGGGCCGGGCGCGGGGCGACCGCTCGGCCTCCACCCCGACGTCGACATGGTGACCTTCACCGGCTCGACGGAGGTCGGCAAGCTCTTCCTCCGCTACGCCGGCGAGTCGAACATGAAGCGCGTGGCGCTCGAGTGCGGCGGCAAGAGCCCGCACATCATCCTCCCGGACTGCGGCGACCTGGCCGCCGCGGCCTCGGCCGCCGCCTGGGGCGTCTTCTACAACCAGGGCGAGGTGTGCAACGCCGGCTCGCGCGTGCTGGTGCACCGCGACGTGAAGGACGCGTTCATGGAGCACCTGCTGGCGGCGGCCGGGGCGATCCGCCCGGCCGACCCGCTCGACCCGGCGGCGCGACTCGGTGCCATGGTCGACCGCACGCAGACGGACCGGGTGCTCTCCTACATCGAGAGCGGGCGCGGCGCGGGCGCCGAGGTCGTGCTGGGCGGCAGCCAGGCCCGCACGGAGACGGGCGGCTGGTACATCGAGCCGACGATCTTCGACCGCGTCTCGAACGACATGACGATCGCCCAGGAGGAGATCTTCGGCCCCGTCCTGGCCACCATCGACGTGGCGTCGGAGGACGAGGCGATCGCCGTGGCCAACGACACGATCTACGGGCTCGCGGCCGCGGTCTGGACCGACAACATCGACCGGGCGCACCGCGTGGCCCGCGCGATCCGGGCCGGCGTCGTCTGGGTGAACACGTTCGACGCGGGCGACATCACGAGTCCGTTCGGCGGCTTCAAGCAGTCGGGCTTCGGCCGCGACAAGTCGATGCACGCCCTCGACAAGTACACCGACCTGAAGACGATCTGGGTCGCGCTGCGCGACTGAGCCCGCGCGACGCGCCGCCGGAGGGCCGCTGACGGCGAGGTCGGACCGGGAACCACGTGCATGCTACGCCGGTGCGCGCGGCCGGCTACGCCCTGATCGTCGTCAGCGCCTTCGGCGGCGCGGCCGGCGGCGTGGTCTCACGGCTCGTCTTCGACGGCGGCTGGTCGCCCCGCGACCTGGCCGCGGCGCGCGTGGTCGGCGCCGCGCTGCTGCTCGCGCCGATCGTGTTCCACGGCGCCCGGCGCCTGTCGCGCGGTGACGTCGGCGCGATCACGCTCTTCGGCGTGGTCGGGGTCGTCCTCGCCCAGTGGCTCTTCTACGAGGCGATCGCGCGGCAGGACATCGCGCTCACGCTCGTCATCGTCTTCATGGCCCCGGCACTGATCGCGGTGTACCAGCGGGTACAGCACGGCGACCGGCTCCGACGGCCCGCCGTGGTCGGGATCGCGGTGGCGCTGGCGGGCGTGACGGCGACCGCCCTCGGCGGGGGCTCGACGGCCGATGGGCTGACGCCGCTCGGCCTGGCCTTCGCCTTGGCGACGATGCTGGCCTACGCGGTCCAGGTGGTGATGGCGAGCCGCATGCCCGAGCACCTGTCCCCGGCCACCGCGACCGGTGGCGCGATGATCGTGGCGGGGGTGATCTGGCTCGTGCTGCATCCGGTCTGGACGTGGCCGGTCGGGGCACTCGACCGCGCCACGTCGCTCGGTGCCGCCACAGACCGGACGACGCCGCTCGCGGTGCTCGTCGTGGGCGTGGCCGCGGGCACCGCGCTCATCTACTGCTGTCTCGTGGTCGGCGCCGGACGCGTCGGCCCGGGCGCGGCGAGCGTCGTCGGGATGCTCGAGCCGGCGTTCGCGGGCGTCCTCGCGTGGGTCGTGCTCCGGCAGTCGCTCACGGTCGTGCAGATCCTCGGCATCGCCGCCGCCCTCGGCGGGATCGCCACGGTGGAGTTCCAGCGCCTGCGGCGACCGGCCGCGGTGATCGCCGGCGGCGACTGACGGTGCACACGCTCTACACGTTCGGCGACTCGATCCTCGACTGCGGACGCTACAACGCCCACGGCGTCCATCCCGGGGCGCTGCTCGTGCGCAACGACGACGCGCGCTTCCCGGAGTTCCGCGGCCGTGACCTCGCCACGCACGGGCCGGCGCAGCTGGTGCACCGAGCCGAGGACGGCGCCACGGTCGCCGACCTCCCGCGCCAGGGGAAGGGAGTCGTGGCCGACGGCCCGGCGACGGCCCTGCTGACGGTCGGCGGCAACGACCTGCTCCGGGGGCTCGTGCTCGGAGGCGGCTTCGACGTCGAGGCCTTCGCCCGCCGGCTCGACGCGTTCGCGGCGGCGCTGCCGATCCGCCCGCTCCTGTTCGGCAACGTCTACGACCCGTCGCTCGGCGACGACCGACGGAACTTCCTGCCCCTGCCGCCCCGCGTCGCCCGGGAGGCCCACCGCCGCCTCGACGACGCGATCGCGGACGTGGCCGGGCGTCACGGGACGCTGGTCGACCTCCACGCCCACTTCCTGACCGGGGCGCCGTCGTGGTTCACCTCGACCATCGAGCCCAGCCTCACCGGCGCCTCCGAGATCCGCCGCGCCTTCCTGCCCCACGTCCTCCCCCACGTCCCCGGGACCTGAGCCGGACCGGTCGCCGTCGCGGGGTACGGCCAGCCCCACCGGCCGGAGGCGGGCCTCCCCGCCGGCGAGGCGGGTGCTCGGCCCGCCGTCGGCCCGGGCGGCGACGTGGCATCGTCGGCCACAGCACATCCTGATCGCCCGGTCGCAGGAGGACGCCGTGGAGTCGCTGCTCGCCCGCATCGCCGCCGTCGCCGGTCGCCGCCGCTGGTGGTTCGTGGCGGCGTGGGTCCTCGCGCTCGTCGCGCTCGGCTCGTTCGCGGGTCGCGCGCAGGACGAGCTCTCGAGCGGCGGGTTCGAGGTCCCGGGCTCCGAGTCGCAGCGGGTCATCGACTTCTTCGAGGCGCAGGCCGACGACGGCTCACAGCCGTTCACCTTCGTCGTCGACGGACGCGACCCGGCCTCCGCCGAGGCGCGCCTCCGTGTCGTCACCACTGCCGTGCAGCGGCTCGAGCCGCGCCTGCACGTCACGCCGGAGATCGCGCGGTCGGCCGACGGGACGACCGTGGCGGCGTTCGGCGCGGCCGCCGTGAGCCAGAACGAGGGCCTGCAGCTGGCTGAGCGCCTGAAGGCCGAGGTCCAGCGGACGACGGGCGAGGAGCGGACGTTCGTCCTCGGGGCGTCGGCGACGTACGAGACGATGCAGCGGACGATCACGTCCGACCTCGCCCGCGCCGAGACGCTGACCCTGCCCGTGGTGGCCGTCGTGCTCGTCGGCCTCTTCGGCGCGCTCGTGGCGGCGTCCCTGCCGCTCCTCCTGACGCTCGTCTCGGTGGTCGTGACGACGGGGCTCGTCTACTTCGTCGCCGCGGAGACCGAGGTGTCGGTCTTCGCCACCACGATGGTCTCGATGATCGGCATCGGCGTCGCGGTCGACTACTCGATGTTCGTCCTCGCCCGCTTCCGCGAGGAGCTCGCCGCCGGGACGCCGCCGGACGTGGCGGTGGTCGACGCGCTGCGGACCTCCGGCACGGCCGTGGTGTTCTCCGGGCTGACGGTGATCGTCTCGCTGCTGTCGATCTGGGCCGTGCCCGTCCGGGCCGTGCAGTCGATGGCGGGCGGCGCCGTGCTCGTGGTGGCCGTGGCCGTCCTGGCGGCGGCGACGCTCCTCCCCGCGCTGCTGCACATCGCGGGCCGCCGCGTCGACCGCGGACGGATCGGGCGGCGCGGGCGAGCCGTGCGGCAGGAGCCGTCGGCCTTCTGGGGACGGTGGGTCGGTCGGATCATGCGCCGACCGCTGCCCTGGTTCCTCGGCGGGACGGCGCTGCTCGTGACCCTCACGGTTCCGGCCCTCTTCATGGAGACGAAGAACACCTCGCTCGAGCAG
>CADCWC010000286.1 GCA_902806305.1 uncultured Thermoleophilia bacterium
GGTCACGATGACCTCGAGCGGCGCCACGTCCCAGATCGCCAGCGTCCGGTAGGGGGTCGGCTCGATCATGATGTGGGCCGCGCCGCGCGCCACGAGCATGTGGCCCCAGAACGGTCCCAGCCCGCGGTCGCGCCGCGTCCGGCTGACGAGGGTCCGGAAGAACGGCCCGAGGCCGCTCTGCGACATCGCGTGGAGGCTGCCGTAGAGGACCATCGCGTCGGACAGGCGGCGCACCCCGTCGACCGTGATCGGCGCGCCGTTCAGCCGGGCGCCGTGCCCCTCGGCCGCGTCGTAGAGCTCGCCGAGCGCCGGCGCGTTGACGACGCCGACCACGTTCCGGCCCCCGACCTGCAGTGCCACGAGCGTGGCCCAGATCGGGATCCCGGCCATGAAGTTCGTCGTGGCGTCGATCGGGTCGATGATCCACGTGGGCGCGTCGCGGTCCGCCCGCGCGCCGTCGGCGCGACGAAGCCCGCCCTCCTCGCCGAGCACGTTGTGGTCGGGGAAGTGCTGCGCGAGCCGCTCACGGAGGGCGGTCTCGACGGCGAGGTCCGCGTCGGTGACCCACGTGCCGTCGTGCTTCAGCCGGGCCGGGCTGTCCCGTCGGTAGCGCTCCGCCGCGATCGCGCCGCCCTCGAGCGCCAGCTCACGGGCGACGGTGAGCGCGGCCTGCAGGTCGTGCACGACGGGTCAGCCCTCGTCGCGACCCGCGGCCTCGGCGGCCTCGGCCGCCTCCTCGAGGAGCTCACGCGCCCGGACGAGTTCCTCGAGGTCGACGGCTCCCCCTCGCTCCACGCTGTCGAGCTGGCTCTCCGCGAGGCGTCGGATCAGCCGCGCGAGCCCCTCGGGCGAGGACCGGAACTCGACCACCTCCCCGTCCCAGCGGGCCACGTGCAGCAGCGTCGACCGGTGCCGGCGGCGCTCCGTGTAGGACCACTGCAGCTGTCGCCACTCGCGTCCGTCGGTGTCGAGCTCGGCCGACCAGGCCCGGTAGCACTCCTCGGAGATCATCGTCAGCTCGCCGAGCAGCGCGTACTCCTCGTCCTCGAGGCGCTCGGCGAAGGCCAGCGTGTCGAGCAGGTCGCGCGCCAGGTCGCGGCTGAGGAGCGGCGCCCAGGCGGCGATCACGTCCCCCTCGGTGAACAGCGTGATCCCGCCCGCGAAGATCCGCTCGGCCCGCTCCCGGAGCATCGCCGCCTGTCGCGGATCGCTCAGCATGGTCCGGAGCTCCGTGCTGAAGGCCATGCCCGTAACGGTACTCGCCCTGGCGGCGATGTCGGACGCCCGGCTCGCCGGGCGGCGTCAGGCGCGGCCGCGCTGCGCGCGGGCCACGTCGATCACCGGCCCGCGCGGCGGTCCTGGAGGACGCGGAGCGGCGCGAGCGGGTCGAGCTCGTCGTGGGCGAGCAGCAGGAGCGCGTGGAAGACGAGGTCGGCCACCTCGCCGACGAGCGCCTCGGAGCGCGGCTCGGCCAGCACGACCTCGAGCGCCTCCTCGCCGACCTTGCGGGCGGTGTGCTCGCGCGGCCCGTGCAGCAGGCGGGCGGCGTAGGAGTCCTGCGGGTCGGCCGCGCGCCGGCTGGTCAGCAGGCGCGCCAGGTGGGGGAGGAGGGCGGCGCCGTCGTCGCCGAAGCACGACCGCGCGCCCGTGTGACACGCGGGGCCGACGGGCGTCACGCCGAGCAGCACGGTGTCGCCGTCGCAGTCGAGCCGCGCCCACTCCACGTCGAGGGCGTTCCCGGACGTCGCGCCCTTCTCCCAGAGCTCGCCCCGCGAGCGGCTCCAGAACGTCGCCCGCCGGGACCGGAGCGTCCGGTCGAGCGCCCGCTCGTCCTGCCACGCGACCATCAGCACCTCGCCGGTCGCGGCGTCCTGGCAGACGCAGACGACGAGGCCGTCGGCGTCGTAGCGCACGCCCTCCGCGATGCCGCCGAGCGCGAGCACCGGCGCGTCGCTCAGCGGACCGGGATGCCGCGCGTCCGACACGTGGCCTTCACCTCCTCGACCGTGAAGGTCCCGTCGTGGAAGATCGAGGCTGCGAGCGCCGCCGCGCAGCCGGCCTCGAGAGCGTCCGCCATGTGCTCCGGCCCCGCGGCTCCACCCGAGGCCACGACGGGCACGGAGACGCGCTCGACGACGGCGCCGAGCAGGTCGAGGGCATACCCCGCCTTCGTGCCGTCGGCGTCCATCGACGTCACGAGCAGCTCGCCTGCGCCGCGGCGGACCGCCTCCTCGGCCCAGGCCACGGCGTCCCGGTCGGTGGCGCGTCGCCCGCCCGACTCGTACGCCGTCCAGGAGCCGGTCGGGCCGTCGTCGGCCCGCGCGTCGATCGCCACCACGATGCACTGCGCGCCGTGTCGCTCGGCGCACTCCGTGACGAGCTCCGGCCGGCGGAGCGCCGCGGTGTTGATCGAGACCTTGTCCGCCCCGGCGGCCAGGAGATCGCGCACGTGCCGCTCCTCGGAGACGCCGCCGCCGACCGTGACGGGCACGTCGACCTGCTCGGCGGCCCGCTCGACCGCGGCGAGCAGCGTCCGCCAGCCCTCGTCGCCCGCGGTGATGTTCAGCCAGGCGATCTCGTCGGCGCCCTGCGCGGCGTAGCGGACCGCGGCCTCGACCGGGTCGCCGCAGTCGCGCAGGTTGACGAAGTTGACGCCCTTGACGACCCGGCCGGCCGACACGTCGAGGCAGGGGATGACGCGCCTACGCAGCACCGCGGGCCTCCACGTCGGCGCTCCAGCGGAGGAAGCCGCGCAGCATCGCCGCCCCCGCGGCGGCCGAGCGCTCCGGGTGGAACTGGGCGCCCGCGATCCGGTCGCCCGCGACCATCGAGGCGAAGCGGACGCCGTCGACCTCGGTGGTGGCGAGGGTCGCGGCGCCGGCGTCGCGGACGGCGAACGAGTGCGCGAAGTAGGCCACGGCGGGCAGCTCCGCCGCGACGGGGTGCGGCCGGCCCGGGACCGGGTCCACGTCGTTCCAGCCCATGTGCGGCAGGAGCGCGACGCCCTCCAGCCGCTCGACGCGCCCGGGCAGGAGGCCGAGGCACGTGACGTCGTCCTCGGCCGAGCGCTCGAACAGCAGCTGCAGACCGACGCAGACGCCGAGCAGGTAGGCGCCCTCGGCCACGGCCCGGCGGACCGCGTCGTCGAGACCGCCGGCGCGGAGGGCGTCCATCGCCGCACCGGCGGCGCCCTGCCCCGGCACCATCAGCCGCGGCGCGCGCTCGACCACGCGTCGGTCGGACGACACCGTGACCGCTGCGCCGGCCCGTTCGAGCGCCGCCCGCAGCGAGCGGATGTTGCCCGCGCCGTAGTCGACGAGCACGACCGTCGGCCGCGTCACACGAGGCCCTTCGTCGAGGGCACGCCGCCCACGGGCGGGCGCGGGTCGGCCTCGACCGCGGCGCGCAGGGCGCGCGCGAAGGCCTTGAACGCCGCCTCGACGACGTGGTGGTCGTCGTCGCCGCGGCTCTCCAGGTGCAGGTTGACGCGCCCCGCGCGGGCCAGGGAGTCGAGCAGGTGCGGCCACAGGCTCGCGGCCACGCCGCCGACCGCCGGGCCGGACAGGCGCAGATCGAGGCGGCTCACGCCGCGGCCGCCCAGGTCGACCGTGCAGCGCGCGAGCGCCTCGTCGAGTGGCGCCGAGGCGTCGGCGAAGCGGCGGATCGCCGTGCGCTCGCCGAGGGCCCGGTCGAGCGCCTGGCCGAGCGCGAGGCCGCAGTCCTCCACGGTGTGGTGCTCGTCGACGTGCAGGTCGCCGTCGGCCCGGAGGGTCAGGTCGAGCCGGCCGTGGAAGGCGAGGGCGCCCAGCATGTGGTCGAGGAAGCCGACGCCCGTGCGCACGTCGGTGCGGCCGCTGCCGTCGAGGCCGACCTCCACGTCGAGCCGCGTCTCGCGCGTCCGGCGGCGTACGGTCCCGCGCCGCCCGAACGTCGGCGCGAGCGGCCGGGCGACGCGTGCGGGTGCGGGGCGGCCGAGCAGCCGGGCCATCGCCTCGAGCAGCCGGTCGTCCTCTTCGGGCGTGGCCACCGAGATGCGGATCACGCCCTCGAGCAGCGGCTCGTGCCCGAAGGTCCGGACCACGAGGCGCTCGGCGGCGAGGGCGGCGAAGGCCTCGGCCGACGACCACGGCGTGCGGACGGTCACGAACGAGCCCGCCGCGCCGAGGACCTCGAGCCCGAGCGAGGTCAGCCCGCGACCCATCCGGTCGCGTTCGGCGGCGTAGGCGGCGCAGTCGTCGCGCATGGTCCCCACGTGCGCGAGTGCCAGACGGGCGGCCTCGGCGGAGGCGAGGGAGACCGAGCCGGGCGGGCGCAGGGCGTCCAGCGCGCCCGCGACGGCCGGGGCGGCGAGCGCGTAGCCGACGCGCTGGGCGGCGAGGCCCCAGCCTTTCGAGAAGGTCCGGGCCACCACGAGGTTCTCGTGCTCGGCCACGAGGTCCGAGAGGTCCGTGCCGCCGAGCTCCAGGTACGCCTGGTCGACGACCACGAGCCCGGGGCAGGCCGCGCAGAGGGCCGCTACCGTCGCCCGCGGGACCTCCTCGCCCGTGGGGTTGTTCGGCGAGCAGAGCCAGACGATGCGGGCGTCGGGGGCCCGCTCGAGCAGGCCGTCGAGGTCGAGCCGCAGGTCGGGGCGCGGCTCGAGCGCCACGAGGGTGCCGCCTGCGGCCCGCGTGGCGACGGCGTAGAGCTGGTAGGTCGGGCGGGCGAGCACCGCGGCGTCGCCGCGGCCCAGGGCCAGGGTGGCGCAGAGCTGGAGGACCTCGTCCGCGCCCGCGCCGGGCACGATCTGCGCCGGCGGGCACCCGGTGACGTCCGCCAGGGCGGCGCGCAGGGCGGCGTAGGTCGCCTCGGGATAGGAGGCGCTCGGCAGGCGCGCGACCTCGGCCGCCACCTCGGGCCACCAGGCGGGGCTCAGCGGCAGGGTGTTCATGTCGAATCGGCTGACCGGTCCGTCGGGCACGCCCTCCTGCCAGCGGTAGGGCGCAGGGCGGGCGAGCTCCGGGCGGACGTGGGGGAGGGTGGCGGACTCGGTCACGGGATCAGGTGCTCGATCGGCAGGACGAGGATGCCGGTCGCGCCGGCGGTCTTGAGCGGTCCGAGCAGGCGGACGACCTCGTCGGCCCGGACGACGCTGTGGACGGCGTGCATCCCGCCGCGCGCGAGCGGCAGGACGGTCGGCGCGTCGAGGCCGGGCAGGAGCTCGAGCACCGCGTCGAGCTGCTCGTCGTGGGCGTTCAGCATCAGGTAGCGCCGGGTGCGCGCGGCGAGCACGGACTGCAGGACGAGCGTGAGCTCCGCCACGCGACCTGCGACCGGCTCGGGAAGCCCGCGCGGGGCCAGGAGCACGGCTTGGGAGGTGACGAGCGTCTCGAGCTCGACCAGGCCGTTCTGCCGCAGCGTCTCGCCGGTGGAGACGAGGTCGGCGATGGCCTCGGCGGCGTCCAGCGAGGGCGCGAGCTCCACGGAGCCCGTGATCGGGATCAGGTGCGGACGGATCGCGCGGGCGCCGAGCACGGCCTCGACGGTGCG
>CADCWC010000287.1 GCA_902806305.1 uncultured Thermoleophilia bacterium
CGGCCGCGGACGAGGAGCGGCGCGCCGATCGCCCGCTCCAGCGAGCCGACGAGCTGCGAGACCGTCGGCTGGCTGACGCCGAGCCGCTCGGCGGCCCGCGAGAAGCCGCCGTGCTCGACCACGGCCAGGAACGCCTCGAGCCGGCGCGTCGCCACGATCCCCGCTGCGTCTACCATAGGCATGCACCTATACTGTCAGCCCGATCGGCGCTTTGTGGTGATGACCTTTCCGGGTTACCGTGCGGGGCGGTGTCCCGTCGCAACGCCATCCTCCTAGCGGCCGTGCTCTCCCAGACGGCGATCTCGCTGATACAGTTCGGCCTGCCCGCGCTGACCTTCGCGCTACGCGACGAGCGCGGTGTCGGGCCGGCCGAGTTCGGCGTGCTGTTCGCCGCGGTCGGCCTCGGCTCCGCCGTGTCGCTGATCGTCGCCGGGCGGGCCTGTGACCGCCTGGGTGCCCGGCCGGTCCTCGTGGTCGGCACGGTCGTCGGGGCGGCCGGGCTGGCCGCCGCGGGGATCTCCACCTCCTCGGCGGGCCTGGCCGGGGCGCTGTTCGTCGCGGGCGTCGGCGGCGCGGCCGTGCCCGTGGCCGGGATGACCGCCGTGCTGGCGCACTTCCCGCCGGAGCGGCGCGGGACGGTCCTCGGGCTCCGACAGACCGCGGTGCCCGCAGGCGGCGCGGTGGCCGCACTCCTGTTGCCCGCCCTCGCGCGGGCCGACAGCCTGCGCCTCGCCCTGCTCGTGCCGGCGGCCCTGGTGCTCGCGACGGGCCTCCTCTTCGCCGTCGTGGTCGGTCCGGGACGCGCCCCGGCCGAACGGCGGGCCCCGACCCCGCCCGGACTGCCGCCCGGCCTGCGCCGCGTCATGGTGGTCGGCACCCTCTACGTGGTCGCCCTGTCGGGCGTGATCGCCTTCGCGGCCCCCGCGGCGGAGGCTGAGGGGCTCACGGCCCGGCAGGCCGAGCTGCTGCTCGCCGTCCTCAACGTGGGCGCCGTTGCCGCGCGCCTCGGCTGGGGGCGCGTGTCCGACCGCGACGGCGGCGGGCGTCGGGTGCGGACGCTCGTCGACGTCGGCGTGCTCGGCACGGCCAGCGCGCTGCTCTTTCCGCTCGCCCTGCACGGCGGGCTCGTCACCGCCCTGCCCGCGGCGCTGCTCCTCGCGTTCGGCACCCTCGGCTTCAACGGCCTCGTGTACCTGCTGGCCGGGGAGCTCGGCGGTCGGGACGGCGCGGGCACCGCTGTCGGCGCGGCCGCCACGGCCGTCTTCCTGGCCGGATCGGTGGCCGGGCCGGTGCTCGGCGTCATCGTCGAGACGGCTGGGTTCGGCACGATGTTCGTGGCGGTCGCCGCCTGCACCATGGCGGGCGCCCTGCTGGCCCGCGGCGTCGCCCCCGCGCCGAGCGGCCGGGGAGACCCCGGCGTGCCGTCGGCCGCCGCGGCGTAGACGTTCCGCGGACCTCGACCGGACGGCCGGTAGACTCCCAGGGTGCCCTCAAGACCGAGCAAGTACAGCGAGGTCGAGCTGCGCGTCGACTCCCTCGCCTTCGGTGGTCGCGGGGTGGCTCGGCTCGACGACTTCGTCCTCTTCGTCGACCGTGCCCTCCCGGGCGATCTCGTCCGGGCCCGCGTCACGAAGGTCAAGCGCCGCTACGGCGAAGCCAAGGTCCTCGAGACGATCGAGCGGGGACCGGACCGCGTGCCCGCGCCGTGCCCGCACTTCGGATCCTGCGGCGGCTGCCGGTGGCAGGATCTCGACTACCCGGTCCAGCTCCGGCACAAGGCCGTGCAGGTCCGGGACGCGATCGAGCGGATCGGGCACCAGCACGAGGTGGAGCTCGACGGCATCGTCCCCGCCGATCGCACGTACGCCTACCGCAACAAGCTCGAGTACTCCTGGACCGACGGACCGGACGGCCCCTCGACGGGCTTCCACCGGGCCGGCCGCTGGGACGAGGTCCTGCCGATCGACGTGTGCCTCCTCACGGACGAGCCGGGCAACGAGGCGCGGCGGGCCGTCGAGTCGTGGGCGCGCCGGCACGGCCTCCGCGGCTACGACCGACGGGCCCACGAGGGCTTCCTGCGGTTGCTCGTCGTCCGCTCCTCGGACCGGACCGGCGAGCTCCTGCTGACGCTCGTCACGACGTCCGACCAGCCGTTGCCCGACGTGGCGGGCCTCGAGGAGGAGCTGCGGCGGCGCGCCCCCGGCGTGGTCGGGCTCCTGCATGCGGTCGCAGACGGCGAGGGCGAGAGCGCCGCCGGCCTCGAGACGCGCGTGCTGTTCGGCCGTGACTGGTACGAGGAGCGCCTGCTCGACCTGCGCCTGCGCGTCTCCGCCGGCTCGTTCCTCCAGACGAACACCGAGATGTGCGAGCGCCTGTACGAGCTCGCGATCGAGGAGGCCGGGCTCGCGGGCGACGAGGTGGTCTGGGACCTGTACTCCGGCGTCGGCTCGATCGCCCTCGCGATGGCGCGGCACGCCGGCGAGGTGTACGGCATCGAGGTCGTCGAGGAGGCCGTGCTGCGGGCGGTCGAGAATGCGGAGCTGAACGGCGTCGAGAACGCGACCTTCATCGCGGGCGACGTGGCGAAGGCCGTCCGGCCGCTGCTCGACGGGGGCGTGCCGAGCCCCGACGTGGTGGTCGTCGACCCGCCCCGGGCCGGCCTGACGCCGAAGGCCGTCCGTCGGCTCCTGGAGCTCGAGCCGCGGCGCATCGTCTACGTGAGCTGCAACCCGACGACGCTCGCGGGCAACGCGGAGCTGCTGACGGAGGGCGGCTACCGGCTCCGCCGGGTGCGGGCCGTGGACATGTTCCCGCACACCGCCCACGTGGAGTGCGTGGCGCGCTTCGAAGCGGCCTGACCGGCGCGGAGCGCGACGTCAGGTCGGGGCGCGCTCCCCGGAGAGGAAGGGAGCGCGCCCCGTATCGCCGTCTCGGCGGGCTCGGACGGCCGCACGGGAGGGTCGGCCGGGGGAAGTGAGCCGGACGGCGCGTCACACGGGAGGGTGGTGGCGCGCCGGCCTGGAGACCGATCGGGCGAATCTGTCAGCGGCCCCCTCGGGGGCGGCGCCGGAGGTCTGGTTCATCGCGCACGCGACCACTCCGTTCAGACCAAAAAAAAGAGGCCCAGGAGACGCTCTCCTGTGGCCTCGACGCCCTGCGTGGCGACGACACGCCGACCACGCCACCACCGTAGCGAACGGGTCCGACGGTGTCAACGCGAGGCGTCGCCGGACCCCTCGGACGGACCTGCGGGCGTCGCCCGGAACGCGTGCACGTTCGGCAGCACGAACGCGGCCGAGAGCAGCGGCAGCGCCGGCAGGGCCCGGTCGAGCGCCGTCGTGAGCAGGATCGTGACGGTCAGCGACGCACAGCACAGCGGGATCGTGACCACGGGACGGAGCCGGAAGCGCAGCGCCGCGGCGCAGAACAGGGCCAGGAAGACGAAGTCGGTGATGCCGATGAGCGCCGCCTCGGCCCGCCCTGGACCGGCCATCGGCACCGTGAGCGCCGACAGCAGGCCCGGCTGGTTCTCGACGATGGCCTTCGTCGGGCCCGCGAAGACGGAGTACGCGTCGACGGCGACGACCACGACGGCGATCAGCCCCACGTTCCAGGGCTCCTCCATCACGGCGGCGGCCAGCAGGCCGAGCGACGCGCCGATCAGCACCTTGCCGAGGGCCGTGCCGGGCGACCAGTCGGCCGCGACCGACACGGCCACGAGCGCTGCCGCACCGACGAGCACTACCGCGACGGCACGATGGTCGAGGCGACCGCGGGCGACGTAGGCGACCACGGTGGCGGTCGCGAGCGGCACGGAGACGAGCGCCACCGCGGTCGTGCCGAGCACCCGGCCCGACGTCGGCAGGGCGGCCAGGACCACCGCGCTCAGGATCCAGAGGGCGGCCGCTGCGGCGCCCGTCACGGCGACGCCGGCGGGAAGCCTCACCAGGGCGGGAGCGCGTCCCACCAGGCGCCGAGGGCCTTGAAGGCGTTCCAGAAGCGCCGCTTGGACTCGTCGTCGTTCAGCGAGCCGTCGATGTCCGGGACCACGATGGCCTCGATCGTGGGCGTGAACCGTTGGACCGCGCCGACGCGTGCGGGGTCGAGCGTGCGCGCCAGCGGCACGCCGAGCACGTTGACGGCCTCGACCGCCTCGTCGCCCATGACGACGATCATCTTCGGCTCGGTGATCGCGATCTCCCGCAGCAGCCACGCCGGGCAGGCCGCGGCCGCCGCGTCGGGGTCGCCGTCCGAGCACTTCACGCAGTTCGTGCCGTAGACGGCGAGCGGGTCGATGCCGAGCCTGCGGATCGACTTCAGGACGGCCGTGCCCGCCCGGCCGAAGAACGCCACGCCCTCGGCGATCTCGGCCGGTTGGGGTCGGTACTTGACGAGCAGGATGTCGGCCAGGGGGTGCCCGGACCCGAGCACCGGCGTGATCGCCGGGTGCGGCATGCGCGTGCAGCCGCCGATCTCGTCGCCCAGCGTGTTGATGTCACGGATGGCGCGCGCCAGGTGGCGCTCGTAGATCTCGTCGGTGCTCGACACGGGCCTACGGGAGTTCGTCGCCGCCCTTGCCCTTCCTTGCCTGGCGGTACCACTTGAGGCCCTGGAGGACGAGCAGGCTGGCGGGCCGCGCGCTGATCGTGCCGTTGCCGAGCGCGAGCAGCAGCGACTCCGGATCGTCGAAGCGCGGCAGCAGCACCGCCCCCGTACCGACCCCCTCCGCGACGTGCGCGTCCGAGCCGGCGCCGGCCAGCAGGTCGTGTCGCTCGGCGAACCGCGCCGCCTCGCGGTTGAAGGCCTCCCGGTAGAGGCGCGCGTTGTACGTCTCGAAGACGTCGATCTGGTCGACGAGCCGGCGGAGGAGCGCCGGGGGCGGGATCGCGTGGAGCCGGTCGAACGGGTGCGGCACGTAGACGAGGGCGCCCTGGGCACGGATCGCCTCGACCGTGTCCGCGAAGGGCAGTCCCCGGGGGACGTCGTCCTCGAGGTAGAGCCCGATGACCTCGCCCGTGGCCGTCATCACCTCCGACCCGACGATCACGTGCAGCGGCAGGTCGTTGTCCTCGACGTAGCGCCGGGCCTCGAGGCCGCCACGGATCGTGTTGTGGTCGGTGACCGCGATGGCGCCGAGCCCCAGGTCCAGCGCGCGGTGGACGAGGTCCGGTACCGACGTGGCGCAGTCGGGGGAGTGCTCGGTGTGCATGTGGAAGTCGCAGAGGATCCGCTCCCCCGAGGCAGGCCGGAGCGGGCGGCGCGGTCCGGGGTGATCGCCGTAGGCGCGGAGCGTCCGCTCCGCCACGCGGGCGGCCGACGAGCCCGCCCCGAGGACACGGGCGCCCGCGGCGAGCCGCTCCTGCAGCGCCGGATCGCCGAGGACACGCCCGACCAGGGCGGCGACGAGAGCGGGCGCGTCCGCGGGCGCGATGAGCCCGGACCGCGCGTGCTCGACGCTCTCGAGTCCCGGCGCGCCCGCGAGG
>CADCWC010000288.1 GCA_902806305.1 uncultured Thermoleophilia bacterium
GGCTCGGCCCGTGGCGGCGATCGCCCGCGAGATGGGCCTGG
This sequence comes from uncultured Thermoleophilia bacterium, assembly GCA_902806305.1. Classification (GTDB taxonomy): domain Bacteria; phylum Actinomycetota; class Thermoleophilia; order Gaiellales; family F1-60-MAGs149; genus CADCWC01. Next base: position 42 of record CADCWC010000288.1, read on the forward strand.
CGCGGCAGAGCGTCCAACGCACGGCGGACCTGCTGGCGCGGGACGGCCTGGTCGAGTACGCCGACAACCCGGCCCACCGCCGCGCGAAGCTGGTCCGCCTGACCGCGACGGGCCGGGAGACGCTCGCCGAGATCTCCGCCCGCCAGGTGGCGTGGACCAACGCGCTGGCCGTCGCCGTGCCGCACGACGAGCGTCGGATCGGCGAGGCGACGGCCGTGCTGCGTGACCTGCGGCTGCAGCTCGAGTCCGTGGACAGCAACCCCGAGCAAGGAGAACGAGATGCCTGACATGGTGCTGATCAACCCGTTCGAGGTGCCCGCCGACGGGTCGGACGCCGAGTTCCTGGCCGGCTGGCAGGCCGCCGCCGACTACCTGCAGACGCAGCCCGGCTTCGTGAGCGCCCGGCTGCACCGCGCCGTCCGGCCCGACGCGCGCTTCCGGTACGTCAACGTCGCGCTCTGGGAGTCGGCGCAGAGCTTCATGGCCGCGGTCGGCAGCGATGGCTTCCGGGCGCTCGCGGCCGGCACGGCGCCGAACTTCCCGGCCCTCTACGAGGTCGTCGCCACGGTCGGCGCCGACACGACGACCGGCGAGCCGGTCGGAGGGGCGTCGTGAGCGCCTGGGCGGCGGTCATGCTGACCGCGGGCGGGCTCTTCGCCGGCTGCGCCGCGAGCATCGCCTGGACACGCGTCCCGATCTGGCGGCGGATGACGGTGCCCGAGTTCGTCGACGACTTCGGAGAGACGCTCCGTCGCACGGACAGGATCCAACCCGCCCTGCTGGTCGCGGCGGTCGCCGCGGCCGTCGGGGTGGCGATCGCCGAGGACGGATCCGCGGCGATCCTCGCCGCCATCGGAGCGACCGGCTACGTCCTCGTCCTGGCCGCCTCGGCCACGGTGCTGGTCCCGCTCCAGCGGCGGATCATCGCCACGCCGGTCGAGCAGTCGGCGGCCATCCGCGCGATGCGCGGGCGCTGGTTCCGCGGCAACCTCGGCCGCTCCGTCCTCGCCGCCGCGGCGTTCGTCGTGATGGTCGCCGCGGCAACCGTCTGACGGCTTCCGACCCACCCCCGACCGTCTCGCAGGAGGAGCTCCGATGACCGTCCGCATCCTCGCCATCTCCGGCAGCCTCCGCCGGAACTCGTACAACACCCGCCTGCTCCGCGCCGCGGCGCCCCTGGCGCCTCCCGGGACCGAGCTGACCCTCTGGGACGAGCTCCGCGACGTGCCGCCGTTCGACGAGGACGACGAGCACGGCGTGCCGCACGCCGCCGTCTCCGGACTTCGCGCGGCCGTCGCCGACGCCGACGCGCTGCTGATCGCCACGCCCGAGTACAACGGCTCGATCCCCGGCCAGCTGAAGAACGCGCTCGACTGGCTCTCACGCCCGTACCGGACCAACCCGGCCCGCGGCAAGCCCGCCGCCGTGCTCGGTGCGAGCACGGGCAGGCTGGGCGCGGTCTGGGGACAGGCCGACACCCGCAAGGTGCTCGGCGCGCTCGGCGCCCGGGTCCTCGACCGCGAGCTGCTCCTGGCGCGCGCCCAGCATGCCTTCGCGACCGACGACGACCGCGTCGTCCGCGACGGGTTCGACCACCATCTCGCCGATTTGCTGAGGAGCCTGGTCGACGCCGCCGCACCGGCGGCCGCCCCGGCGGCGTGACGCGACGCGTCGCGACATGGTCGCGCGGCAACGGGAGGGCCTCTCGGACCGGCGTCCGAGAGGCCCTCAGGCCGTGGTGCGACGCCGACTCAGCTGCCCTTGAGCCCCTTCAGGTTGTCGAACACGAGGTCCTGCCAGGTCGACGGCGCGTTCTCGATCAGGCCGATGTCCTGCATGAAGGTCGCGAAGGCCATGAAGCCGTGCGGCTCGGTGGTGTACGTGGTGCTCGGGTCCGTCAGGTAGCGCTCGGCGTCCGCGGCCTTCAGCTGGCCACCCGACTCCTTCTCCAGGATCGCCGCGGCGGCCTTCGGGTCGTCGTTGATGAGCTTCGTGGCACGCTCGACCTGGGCGTAGACCGCGTCCGTGACGTCCTTGTTCTCCGCCTGGTACTCCTCCCGGACGAACACGCTGTTGAACGTGTGCTGTCCGAAGACGTCGGCGCTGCCGAGCAGCTTCCGGGCGCCCTGATCCTGCTCCTGGAACTGGAACGGGGGCGACGTCATGTGGGCGGCCACCTGGCCGCTCAGGAGGCTCTGGAGCGCCTCCGGATGCGCGAGCTTGACCATGTTCGCGTCGAGCTTGGCCGGATCGCCCAGCTGCTCCTGCGCCGCCCGCTTGACGACGACGGCCTGGATCGAGTCGGGTCCGGGGAGCGCGATCTTGTCTCCGGGGCCGAACGCCTCGAGGTTCGTCAGGCGCGGGTCCTTCGCCATCAGCCAGATGTCGGAGTCCTCGAGCGCCGACAGCAGCTTCCACTTGACGCCCTTGTCGTAGCCGACCAGGAACGGGCCGATGCCGCCCGCGCCGATCTGGATGTCGCCGGAGATCATGCCGTCGCGGATGTCGGCCCCCGAGGTGAGGGACCGGTACTCGACCTGACGGCCGCCGAGGGCCTCCTGCAGCCAGCCCTCCTGCTTCATGATCAGGAGCTGGGCGTAGCCGATGCCCGGCTGGTACCCGATCGTGATCTTGTCGCCGGACGAGGCGGCAGCCGCGGTGCCGCTGCCCTCACCGGTCGACTCGGCGTCCGAGCCACCGCACGCGGCAGTCAGCGTGGCGAGCAGCACGAGCGTCAGGGCGCCGCACGGGGATCGGCGGAATTTGCTTATGAGTGACATTCGAAATCCTTATCGAGAACGGGCGATCGGCGTTGTAGCACGGGCGTCCTCCCGAGGCGGGCGGGCCACGCCACGACGGCGTGCCCTCAGGCGAGGGCCTTCATGCCCCAACGGACGACCGTGCGCCGCTCGAGCAGGCCGAACGCGCTCTCGAGCGCGATGCCGATGATGGCGATCGAGACGATCCCGGCGAAGCCCGCGTCGACGTTCAGGAACGTGCGCGCGTCGTTGATGTAGAAGCCGAGACCGCCCTTCGCGCCGGACACGCCGAACACGATCTCGGCCGCGATGATGGTGCGCCAGCCGAACGCCCATCCGGTCTTCAGCCCCGTGATGATGCTCGGCAGGGCGGCCGGGATGAGCACGTCGCGCACGAGTCGGACCCCCCGCAGCCCGAGGTTCCGCCCGACCATCGTCAGCGTCGGCGGCACGGTCCGGAAGCCGGTCGAGATGTTGGCGGCGATCGGCCACACGACGGCGTTCGCCACCACGAACACGATCGCCGACTCGCTGAGCCCGAACCAGAGGATCGCGAAGGGCAGGACCGCGATGCCGGGCAGGGGGTTGAGGATGCTGGTGAGCAGGGTCAGGACGTCCTGGCCGAGTCGGGTCCACTGCGCGAACGTCGTGAGGACCGCCGCCACGGCCATCCCGATCAGCATGCTCAGGCCCAGGAGCCGCATCGTGGTCAGCGTCGAGGAGGCGAGGTCGCCGTCGGCCCAGCCCTCGACGAACGCCTGGGCCGTCGGCCACGGGCCGACGATCGACGCGGGCTCCGTCTCGTTGAGCGTCGCGGCGAGCTGCCAGAGCGCGAGCAGGACCGCCAGCAGGATGACCCGCCGCAGCCAGCCGGGCAACGAGCCCCAGGTGCGGCGATCGACCTGCTGCGTCGCGGAGCGGCCGGAGGCCGTCGTGCCGCCCGTCGTGCCGACGTCAGTCGTCGACGCCACCCTCGACCTCCTCGCCGTCCCGGGCGAGCAGCCCGCGCAGCTTGCGACGGACGTGGACGAACGCCTCCGCGTCGGGGTCCGCGATCGCCGACACGTCGACGATCTCCCGCACCGACGAGGGCGAGTGGCTCAGGACCACCACGCGATCGCCGAGCAGGATCGCCTCCTGGATCGAGTGCGTGACGAAGAGCAGCGTCACGTGGGTCCGCGCGACGATCTCGTTCAGCTCGCGCTGGAGGCGCGTCCGCGTCTGGGCGTCGAGACTCCCGAACGGCTCGTCCATCAGCAGGATCGTCGGATCGAGCGCCAGCGCCCGGGCGATCGCCACGCGCTGCTTCATGCCGCCCGAGAGCTGGTGCGGGTAGCGGTCCGCGGCGGGGGTGAGGCCGGTCATCTCCACGAACCGGGCCGCGACCTGCGCCGCCTCGGCCCGCGGGCGCCCCGTCACGCGCAGCGGGTAGGCGACGTTGTCGGCCACCGTGCGCCACGGGAAGAGCTGGTCGAACTCCTGGAACACGACGGCCCGGTCCGGTCCCGGGCGGAGCCGGTCACGCCCCGCGACGCTGATCCGGCCCGCCGACGGCTGCAGGAAGCCCGCGATCGCCTTCAGCAGCGTCGACTTCCCGCACCCCGACGGTCCGAGCAGGATGATCTTCTCGCGCGGACGGACCTCGAAGCTGACGTCGCCGACGGCGGTGACGCGTCGACCGCCCGTCACGTAGTCGATGCCGACGTGCTCGACCCGGAGCAGGGGCCCGTCGCCCCCGCTGGTAGCCTGCGCTCCCGGTGTCGAGACGGTCTCCATCCGCACGGTCCGCAGAGGGTAGCCGGTCGGATCCGGGACGAACCCCCGCCCGGTGACGGGGACGCCGGGCGCGGTCGCGCACGATGACGCGCCGGAGGTGCTCGTGCTCGAGGGCGTGACCGGCCCCGCGCTCGACGATCTGGCCGCCGAGCGACGCGTGGCTCGTGCCGCCGAGGCCCCGGCGCAGCCGTGGCCCGGCGTCCGGGCGCTCGTCGTGCGCAACGCCACGCGCGTCGACGAGGGCCTCCTGACCCGCCTGCCCGACCTCCGGATCGTCGCGCGGGCGGGCGCGGGCCTCGACACGATCGACCTGGAGGCGACCGAGCGGGCGGGGGTCGTCGTGAGCTACGCACCGACGGAGAACACCGACGCCACCGCCGAGCACACGCTGGCGCTCGCCATCGCAGTCGCGCACCGGATCGTCGAGCTCGACGCGTCGACCCGCGCGGGCGGCTGGGACCGGGCTCAGACGCGGGAGCTGCGGGGCGGCGTCTGGGGCGTCGTCGGGCTCGGGCGGATCGGCCGGGCCGTCGCGGCGCTCGCCCGCGGGATCGGCATGCGAGCCCTGGCGGCCGACCCGGCCGTCGGAGCCGACGACGCACGCGCCGCGGGCGTCGAGCTCGTGCCGCTGGCCGCGCTGCTCGCCCGCGCGCTCGTCGTCTCGCTGCTCGCGCCGCTGACCCCGGCCACCCGCGGGCTGATCGGGGCGCCCGAGCTGGCGCTCCTGCGTCCCGAGGCGATCCTGGTCTCGACGGCCCGGGGCGAGCTCGTCGACGAGGACGCGCTCGGGGCAGCGTTGATGGCCCGGCGTCTGGCGGGGGCGGGGCTCGACGTCCGGGCCACCGAGCCGCCCGCTCGGCCCGATCCGCTCGCCGA
>CADCWC010000289.1 GCA_902806305.1 uncultured Thermoleophilia bacterium
GCCCGCGGCCGGAGGAGGGCGAGATGGTCGACGGGCGCGCGGCGGGACCCGAGGGGCACGCATGACCGAGGCGGCGATCCGGGCGCGCGCCGAGGAGCTCCTCGCGCAGATGACGGTGGCCGAGAAGGCCGGGCAGCTCACCCAGTACTTCTATTTCGGCGCGCTGGCGGAGACCCAGGCCGGCGTGGGCGGCCTGGAGTCCGATCCCTCGGCGGTCGAGAAGGTCCTCGGGCGGGGCGAGGTGGGGTCGCTGCTCTTCGTCACCGACCCGGCGCAGATCAACGGCCTCCAGCGGCGCGCCGTCGACGGCCACCGGCTCGGCATCCCCGTGCTGTTCGGCTTCGACGTCATCCACGGGCTGCGGACCATCCTGCCCGTGCCGATCGCCATGGCCGCGTCCTGGGACACGGACCTCATCGAGCGGGGCCAGGCCGTCGCCGCGCGCGAGGCGCGTGCCGTGGGGCTGCACTGGACGTTCGCGCCGATGGTCGACATCGCCCGCGATCCGCGGTGGGGCCGCATGGTCGAGGGCGCGGGAGAGGATCCGTTCCTCGGCGCGCAGGTCGCCCGCGCCCAGGTCCGCGGCTTCCAGGGCGAGGCGGTCGGCACGCCGGAGCGCGTGCTCGCCGGGCCCAAGCACCTCGCCGGCTACGGCGCGGCGCTGGGTGGACGGGACTACGACGAGGCGGACGTGTCCGATTCAGCGCTGTGGAACGTCTATCTCCCGCCGTTCGCGGCGGCGCTCGCGGCCGGGGCCGGCAACGTCATGACGGCGTACATGGACCTCAACGGCATCCCCGCGACGGGCAACCGCTGGCTCTTCACCGAGGTCCTGCGCGAGACGTGGGGCTTCGAGGGCTTCGTGGTCAGCGACGCCAACGCCGTGCGCAACCTGGTCACGCACGGCTTCGCCCGGGACCTGACCGACGCCGGTGCCCGCGCCCTCCAATCGGGCGTGGACATGGAGATGGCGATCGGCGACCCCGCGTACGCGCGCCTTCCCGAAGCGGTCGAGCAGGGCGCGGTGGACGAGCGGACCCTCGACGCCGGCGTGCGGCGCGTGCTGGAGGCCAAGCTGCGGCTCGGGCTGTTCGACGCGCCGTACGTGGACGAGGACCGCGCCCGCGAGATCCTCGGCGACCCCGCGCACCGTGACGTGGCCCGCATCGGGGCCGAGCGCTCGGCGGTGCTGCTGCGCAACGAGGGCGACCTGCTGCCGCTCGACGCCGGGACCCTGGACTCGATCGCCGTGATCGGTCCCCTGGCCGACTCCAGGCGCGACACGCTCGGGCCGTGGTGCTTCGACTTCGACCTCGACGAGACGGTGACGGTGCTCGAGGGCATCCGCCGCCACGCGGACGGGACCGCGGACGTGCGGTACGCGCCGGGCGTGCGCCCCGCGCAGCGCGGCACCCCGTCGCTGTTCGACATGTGGCCCGGCAACGCCCCGGAGGATCCGGAGGGGTTCGACGACGACGCCGAGCTGGCACGGGCGGTCGACCTCGCGCGCGACGCCGACGTGGCCGTGGTCCTGGCCGGCGAGTGGCAGAACATGATCGGCGAGAACGCCTCGCGCTCGTCCCTGGAGCTGCCCGGACGCCAGCTCGAGCTGCTGCAGGCGGTCGCCGCCACGGGCACGCCCGTCGTGCTCCTGGTGATGAACGGCCGCCCGCTCGACCTCCGCTGGGCCGCGGAGCACGTGCCGGCGATCCTCGACATCTGGTACCCCGGCACGCAGGGCGGCACGGCGGTGGCCAACCTGCTGTTCGGCGACGTCGCCCCGGGCGGCAAGCTGCCCTTCACCTGGCCGCGCACGGTCGGACAGGTGCCGATGGTCGCCTCACACACGCGCTCGCACGAGCCCGAGAACCAGCATGCGCGGTACTGGGACGAGGAGAGCACGCCGCTGTTCCCGTTCGGGCACGGCCTGAGCTACGCGCCGTTCCGGTACGCCGGGCTCGCCGTCGACCGCGACGCGATCACCCCGGACGGCACGATCAACGTGTCCGTCGAGGTCACCAACGCCGGTGGGCGGCAGGCGGACGAGGTGGTGCAGCTCTACCTCCACCAGCGGCACGGGACGGCGTCGCGCCCGGTCCGCGAGCTCAAGGGCTTCGAGCGCGTGAGCCTCGGCGCCGGCGAGACCCGCACGGTGCGCTTCTCCCTCGGCCCCGCCGAGCTGCGCTACTGGAACGCGGCGGCGCGCGACTGGGTCAACGACCTCTCCCCCTTCGACGTGTGGGTCGGCGGCGATGCGACCGCCGGGCTGTCGACCTCCTTCGAGGTGACCGGGGCCTAGCCGCGCCGGCTGCCGTCCAGCTCTGGGCGCGCGTACGCGAGGACGGCGAGGATCCGGCGGTCGTCGTCCTCGCCCGCCGGGAGCGCGAGCTTGGTGAAGATCGCGCTCACGTGCTCTGGACGGCGTGCTGCGCGATCACAAGCCGATCGGCGATCGCCTTGTGGAGCGGCCCTCGGCGACCAGCTCGAGCACCGAGCGCTCGCGCGGCGACAGGGTGCGCAGGCGACCGGCCTCCTGAGACTCGACGAGCAGCCCGGAGACGACCTGCGGATCGAGGGCGGTGCCGCCGGCCGCGACGCACCGCAGGGAGCCGGCGAAGTCGTTCGGAGCCGCCCGCCTGACGCCTCCGTGGGGCCATCGCTGCCCCCCGGGCGGCTCAACGTGGACTACCGCGCCCCCTCCGTCGCCTCGGAGGAGGCCGCTGCCTCGCGGTGGACGAAGGCGACGGCCTTGCGCCCGCCGCGGTGCGCGCACTGCACGAGCACCTGGTCGAACGTGTGGTGCTCGGCCGTGCATGTGAACCCCTTGACACGGTCGGGAGGCACGTCCGCCCACTCGGCCACGCGCTGCCAGCGCTCTGCGAGCCGGATCGCGCGGTGGCACCCGGCCTTGCGCGCGATGACCGACGCCACGCCGCCTGGTGCGAGCGAGAGGTCGCCGCAGGCGACCCACGGCTCGGCCGGGTCGCCGGCCGTGACGGGCAGCGCCTGCCAGTCCGGCGACTCCTCGACGATCGGCGTCGGCGGAGCGTACGGCTGCTGGCCGGTGCCGTCCGCGCTCATGACCCAGGGGTCGGAGCTGGCGTTCGAGCCCGTGCCCACCGCGCGCGTGTACGCGATCAGCCGGCCGTCCGGCGACCATGCCGGGCCCTCGTCATGCGGGAACAGGTCGGAGGCGTCGTTGAAGGTCAGCTGTCGCTCGTCCGAGCCATCGGCGTTCATCACGTAGATCTCGGAGTCGCCGTCGCGGTCGGAGTTGAAGGCGATCCGGGTGCCGTCGGGCGACCACGCCGGGCTCGTGTCGATGAAGGGGTTGTCCGTGAGCTGGGTGAGGGTGCCGCTCTCCAGCTCGAGGACGAAGAGCTCCTCGTCGCCGGTCACGTCCGCCCCGTCCGTGTCGCCGCGGAACAGCAGGCGGCGGCCGTCGGGCGAGTAGCTCGGGTAGCGCTCGTCGCCGGGCCGCTCCACGACCGGCCGGTCGGGCTGGGCGCCCGCGACGTCGATGGCCCAGACGTCGGCGACGTTCACCGTGGGGTCGGCCCGGTTGGTCCGCACGAGGATCGTCGAGCCGTCCGGGCTCCACGCCGGCTGGGTGTTGTTGAACGCGCCCTCCGACGTCCGCGTGAGCTGACGGGCGACGTACGGCGCGGAGGTCGCGTCGAGGAGGAACACCTGCTCGACGCCGCGGTCGGCACGCTTGAACGCCAGCGTCCGGCCGTCCGGCGACCACGAGGACTGCTCGTCGTTGCTCGTCGAGGAGGTCAGCCGCACGCGGTCGACGGGCGCGCCGGGGTCCCCCAGCCCGTAGGCGAAGATGTCGCGATTGGCGCGGCTCGCCAGCGGCGGCTCGACGCGCTGGGTCAGCGACAGCTTGCCGTTGACGCCAGGCCAGGCGGCCCGCGCGTCCGTCCCCATCGGCACCCCGAGCGCCACGGCGCATGCCGCGGCGCATGTCAGCTTCCTCGTTCGCATCTCAGGCTCCCCTTCGGTTGGATGGCTTCTGGCCTGGCAGGTGGGTGCTCCGGCCGAGCGCCTCGTCGAGGAGCGGGCCGAGCGTCCGCGAGAACGTGCGCGTGAGGTGGTGGGCGTCCTTGTGGACGAGCACGCCGCCGATCACCGGCAGGCACGTCCGCGGCCCGCAGAACACCGGCGTGAGGTCCACCACGGTGGTGCGTAGTCCACGGCGGCATCGGCGAGATGCCAGTTCTGGACGTACAGCGCGCTCGCGCGGATCTCGCCCAGGTACTGATCGCGGAGGCTGATCGGCACCAGGACCGCGGTGGCGGCGGCGCAGCACGCCAGGACGAGCAGCGAGGCGGGCAGCAGCCGGCGGGCCCGCCGGGCCCAGAACGCGGTGAGGCGGACCCCGCCCGTCCGCTCCGCCTCGCGCAGGAGATGCGACGTGATGAGGAACCCGGAGATCACGAAGAAGACGTCCACGCCGACGTACCCGCCCGGCATGGCGTCCGGCCACAGGTGGAAGGCGAGCACGAGCGCCACGGCGAGCGCCCGCAGTCCCTGGATCTCGGGCCGGATGGCCGCGCTGGTCACGGCCCCAACCGTCCCGCCGGCCGGGGGCCGCGCCCACCCACCAGAGGGTGGCGCCGGCCTCACCCTGCGCTCTAGGCTCGGCGCCGGCATGCGGAGATCGCCGCTCGACCGACACAGCGCGACGCCGGCCGAGCTGCAGGACCGGCTCCGCGCCGAGGATGGCGGCCGGCCCTTCCTCGTCCTGCGCGACGGCGACGACCGCCAGCGCCTCGTCGACCTCGACGCGGTGGCCGAGCGGCTCACGCTCGGCCGCAGCACGGCGGCCGACGTCACGCTCGCCTGGGATGCCCGCGTGTCCCGGGTGCACGCGGCGCTCGAGCGCGTCGGCTCGGCGTGGGCCATCGTCGACGACGGGCTGTCGCGCAACGGGACATGGGTCAACGGCGAGCGCGTCGCCGGCCGGCGGCTCCTGCGCGACGGCGACGCGATCCGCGTGGGCGACACCGTGCTCGCCTTCCGCGCGGCGAGCCGGAGCTCCGAGACCGTCGCGACGCGGACGGCGGCGGGCTCGCCGCCCGCGGCCGACGTGCTGACCCCGGCACAGCGCCGCGTCCTGCTCGCGCTGTGCCGTCCCTTCCGGGAGTCGGATGTCGCCTCCCCCGCCTCCAATCGCGAGATCGCGCAGGAGCTCCACGTCAGCGTCGACGCGGTGAAAACCACGCTCCGCGCGCTGTTCGACCTGTTCGGCATCGAGGACCTGCCCCAGAACCGCAAGCGCGCCGCCCTCGCCCTGCAGGCGATCCGCGTCGGGGTCGTCGTCCGCCGCGACCTCTGAGCGGCCTCAGCGGTAGGCGACCTGGGTCACGGAGTCGTCGCTGCGGCCGGCGACCCACACCGCGTCCG
>CADCWC010000290.1 GCA_902806305.1 uncultured Thermoleophilia bacterium
GTCCGGGATGTCGGCGCCACTGCAGGCGACGAACACGAAGCGCCGCGGCACGCCCGCGCCGGCCCCGCCGCGGTGCAGCCTGGCCGGCCACGCCTTCGCGGAGCGATGGCAGCCGCCGCCGAGGAGCCCCGCCGTGCCGGGCAGGTAGGGCGGGACGCCCTCACCGGAGGCGTAGGAGTCGCCGAGCGCGACGTACGTGGGCGGCGCCGTCGCCTCGGCGCGGGCCGCGTGGGCCGAGGGCACGAGGCCGAGGCTCAGCAGGGCGAGGAGCGCCTGGAGCGACCACCGCGAGGTCGGTCGGACGGGAGGCCTGCGGAGGGACGACACGGACGCATCGTCTCACGGGACCGTCGTCCGGACGCCCGTCCCAGGCCGTCCGTCCTGACGGATTCCTGGCCCGCAGCCGGCCGAACTCGGGCCTGCGCCTCGCCATTCCTTCACCGGGCGACTGCGAGCATGAGGTGGTCACCGCAGGGAGGAACCAGATGTCGCGCATGCTGCTCGCAACCACCGTCCTGGCCGCCGGCGCCCTCGCCGTCGGGGCGGGCACAGCCTCGGCGGAGCGGCCCGATCGGGTCCGCGTCGCGGGTTCGTGCAACGGGCCGAGCACCGCCAAGCTGAAGCTGAGCGAGGAGGACGGCCGCATCGAGGTCGAGTACGAGGTCGATCAGAACCGGAACGGCGTGCGGTGGAACGTCGTCCTGCGTCGTCGAGGCGTGGTCGTGGCCCGCGGCACGCGGCGCACGACCGCCCCGAGCGGCTCCTTCGAGTTCCGGCGGCTGCTCGCCGACCGGCCCGGGACGGACACCGTCACCGCGACAGCCACGCGGCGCGGCGAGACGTGCCGGGCGACGGCGCGGCTCTGAGAACCGGCTCCGGACGGCGGCCGGTGCCCGCGCTGCCCCCAGGCACGGCGCGGGAGCCTCAGTGGCTTGCGCCGCCGTTCGAGGTCAGCTTGCCGGCCACGTGCGGCGGTACCTCCTCGTAGCGCAGGAAACTCATGTGGTAGTCGCCGCGCCCGCCGGTCATCGAGGTCAGGGCCTGCGAGTACGTGAGCATCTCGGCCATCGGCACCTCGGCGCGCACCGTCGTCGCCCCGGGGCCGGGCTCGATGCCGAGCAGTCGGCCTCGCCGCGAGCTGAGGTCGCCCGTCACGTCGCCGACGACCTCCTCGGGGACGGCCACCTCCACGGCCATCACCGGCTCGAGCAGCACCGGGTCGGCCTGCTCGTACGCCTGGCGGAAGGCCAGCGAGCCGGCGATCTTGAACGCCATCTCGGACGAGTCGACGTTGTGGTAGGAGCCGTCGACCAGGGTGACGCGCAGGCCGACGACCGGGTAGCCCGCGAGGCCGCCGCGCTGCATCGCCTCCTGGATGCCCTTGTCGACGGCCGGCCGGAAGCCCTGGGGGATCGAGCCGCCGACGATGCGGTCGACGAACTCGTAGCCCTCGTGCCCGTCGAGCGGCTCGATCTCGATGTGGCAGTCGCCGAACTGGCCGCGGCCGCCCGTCTGCTTCTTGTGCCGGCCGTGGGCCTTCGCGCCCCGCTTGATGGCCTCCAGGTACGGCACGCGCGGCGGGTGCGTGACGACCTCCACGCCGAACCGCTTGCGCAGGCGCTCGGTCGCGACCTCGACGTGCATCTGCGAGAGCCCCTCGAGGATGAGCTCGCCGGTCCGCTCGTCGCGATGCGCGCCCAGCGAGCGGTCTTCCTCCTGCAGCCGCCGGAGCGCCGCGGCGAGCTTCTCGTCGTCGCCCTTGCGGGCCGGCTCGACCGCCACGAACACGACCGGCTCGGGGATCGGCACCGGGTCGATCACGAGGTCGCGCTCGCGGTCCTCGAGCAGATCGCCGGTGCCGACGTCCTTGAGCTTCGCCACGGCGCCGATCTCCCCCGTCGAGAGCTGGGGCACGGGCCGATGGTCCTTGCCCTGCAGCGCGAACAGCTGCCCGACGCGCTCCTTGGCCCGGGTCCGCGAGTCGACGAGCGTCGAGTCGCTCGCGACGGCGCCCGAGAAGACGCGGAAGACGGACAGCCGACCCGCGAACGGGTCCGCGATGGTCTTGAAGACGTACGCCACCGTGCCGTCGTCGAGGCCGAGCTCGACACGGGTGCCGTCGAGCGTGTGGGCCACCAGCGGGCCGACGCGCTGCGGGGACGGGAGCGCCTCGACGATCAGGTCGAGCAGGGCATGGGCGCCCGAGTTGCGGGCCGACGCCGCACAGGTGACCGGGTAGAGCTCGCCCCGGGAGACCATCGACTTGAGGGCGGCGGCCATCTCCTCGCGCGTGATCTCCTCCCCCTCGAGGTACTTCGCGATCAGCTCGTCCGCCGACTCCGCCACGGTCTCGACGAGCGCCTCGTGCAGGCGGTCGGCCTCGGCCTGCCACTCGGCCGGGATGGGCTGCGGGTCCCCCTCGCGGCCGCCCGCAGGATCCGGGTAGGCGACCATGTGCACGAGGTCGATGACGCCCGCGTACGCGCCCTCCTGGCCCATCGGGATGGCCACGGCGACGCAGCGCTCCGACAGCGACCGGAGCGACTCGAGCGCGGCCGAGAAGTCCGCCCGCTCACGGTCGAGCAGGTTGACCACGACGACGCGGGGCAGGTCGCGCTCGTCGGCCCGCCGCCACAGGCGCTCCGTGAAGACCTCGACGCCCGCGACGCCGGACACGCAGACCACGGCGCCCTCCACGACGCGGAGGGCACCGAGCGCGTCGGCCTGGAACGAGGGATCACCCGGCGTGTCGATGAGCGTGATCCGCCTGCCGAGCCAGTCGACGTGGCAGACGGCGCCACTCAGCGACATGGACCGCCGCTGCTCGTCCTCGTCGAAGTCGCAGACCGTCGTGCCGTCGGCCACGGTGCCGAGCCGATTCGTGGCGCCCGCCTCGTAGAGCAGCGACTCGACGAGGGTGGTCTTCCCGCTCCCGCGGTGACCGAGGATCGCGACGTTGCGGATCTTGGCCGGCTCCCTGCGGACCTCGGGCATACGCTGCGCCTCCTCCTCGCGTCCGGCGGCCCGAGGCCGCACGGCGACGGTTGAGCTCACGGTCGACGTCGACCTGCGGCCGATTGTAGGACACGCCGGAGAACGCGACACGGCCGCCCCGAAGGAGCGCTACGGTCGCGACGCGGAGCTGTCCGAGCACTGGGACCAGCTGGTCGAGGCGTGGGCCAGGCGGGCCCGGGCGCCCGGACACGACGCGTACTGGGACTTCAGCGGGCCGCGCCTGCGCGAGCTCCTGCCGTCGCCGGGTCGACGGACCCTCGACCTCGGCTGCGGCGAGGGGCGGCTCGCCCGGGACCTGTCCGCGGGCGGCCATCGGGTCGTCGGCGTCGACGCCTCGCCGACCGCGATCCGGCTCGCCGTCGAGGCCGACCCGGACGGCACGTACGTCCGAGCCGACGCCGCGGCGCTGCCGTTCGACGCCGGGTCGTTCGACCTCGCCGTGGCCTTGAACTCGCCGCAAGAATGGCCCGGAGGGCCTGCGGCGAGTCTGGCGAGGTCAACGGAGCCGAAGGCGACCTTGACCGAGGCGAACTCGCTGATGGACATCAAGGACCTCGAGGGTGCGCTCCGGGAGACGGCCCGCGTGCTGGAGCCGGACGGGCGGCTCTGCGCCTGACTCCGGCCTGAGCCGTCGCACGACGCCGGTCAGGCGCCGTCCGTGTCGTACAGCACGACCGAGCGGGCGCGTTCGCGGCGGCGCATGGCCGCGAACGCCTCCTCGAGCTCGTCGAGCGCGACGCGGTGGGTGATCAGGCGGTCGAGCGGCAGGGCGCCCGCGAGGTAGAGGCGCGCCAGCCGCGGGAAGTCGACGGACGGCACCGCGCCGCCGTAGTTCGACCCGACGAGCGTCTTGGCCGCCTCGGCGAACGCCAGGACGTCGATGGACGCGCGGACGCCCGTCGGCGGGAGTCCGACGATCACGCCGGTCCCGCCGGGCGTGAGCAGGTCGGGAAGCAGCTCGATCGTCGGCACGAGCCCGATCGCCTCGAAGGCGACGTCCGCCCCGCCGCCCGTGATCGCGGCGACCTGGGACCGCACATCGCCGTCTCCTCGGACGGCGTGCGTCGCCCCGAGCTCGCGGGCGAGCTCGAGCTTGGCGGGTTCGACGTCCACCGCGACGATCGGGTCGGCACCGACGAGCTTCGCGCCCATGACGACGGCGAGCCCCACGCCGCCGCACCCGACGACGACGACCGACGCGCCGGGTGCCACCTGCGCGTTGTTCACCACCGCGCCGACGCCGGTCGCGACGCCGCACCCGATCAGGGCGGCGACGTCGAAGGGCAGCTCGTCGGGGACGCGGATCGCGGCCGCCTCCGGCACGACCGTCCGCTCGGCGAACGAGGCCACGGTCAGGTAGGAGTGGACGTCGGTGCCGTCGGCGCGGCGGAAGCGCGTCGTGCCGTCGTCCAGCACCGACTCGCCGGCGCGCGTCCCCGTGCACGCCCACGCCCGTCCGGAGGCGCACGCTCGGCAGCGCCGGCACGGGTAGAACCAGGACAGGATGACGCGATCGCCGACCGCGACGTCGCGGACGCCCGCGCCGATCGCCTCGACCACGCCCGCGCCCTCGTGCCCGAGCACGAGCGGCACGGGCGTCTCCCACTCGCCGTCGAGCACGTGGAGGTCCGAGTGGCAGACGCCGCTCGCCCCGAGCCGCACCAGGACCTCCGCGGGCCGAGGCGCCTCGACGGTCAGCTCCTCGATGGAGAGCGCGGTCCCGGGCCGCTCGAAGACCGCCGCGCGGGCCGACGTGGCGATGGTCATCCCTCCCTCCGTGCGCCCCGCGGCTGAGCCTCGAGGCGGTCGGTGGGGAAGCCGACGACCGAGGGGCCGGCGACGAGCACGTGGGGTCCTTTCGTCGGGGGCGCGGCGATTGTAGGGCACAGCCGGCACGCCTCACCCGTCCGACCCGCGCCACACGACCCTCGTCGTCGAGCCCGCCCGCGGTCCGCCGTGACCGGTGGTGAACGGCGCGGGCCGAGCTCGACCGGCGCTAGCGGTTCGGGTGCCGCTGCGTCCGGCGCGACTCGTACAGCCGCCGCAGCAGGGCACCGCAGAAGAGGAGGAACAGGCCGACGACGTAGGTCACCACGAAGGCCGCCACCGGGTCCGCGTCGTCGTCGACGTTGAGCGCGAACAGCGCGGCCGGGACCAGTGCCGCGACCACGAGCCACAGGCGGCGCCAGCCGACGGCGAAGCCGACGACCATCAGCACGAGCGCGGGAAGCACGTCAGCGCTCGAGCGCGGCGCGCTCCAGGTGTCCCTGGAGACGCGTCTTCAGGCGCAGCACGGCCTTGGTGTGCAGCTGGGAGACGCGCGACTCGGTGACCCCGAGCACCTCGCCGATCTCCCGCAGCGTCAGCTCCTCGTAGTAGTACAG
>CADCWC010000291.1 GCA_902806305.1 uncultured Thermoleophilia bacterium
TCGTCCGGGCCGCGAGCGCCTCAGTCCCGTCGGGGGCCAGGACGAGCGCGATCCCGCCCGACATGCCGGCCGCGAGGTTCCGGCCCGTCGGGCCGAGGATCAGCACCACGCCGCCCGTCATGTACTCGCAGCCGTGGTCGCCGAGGCCCTCGACGACCGCCGTGGCGCCCGAGTTCCGCACGCAGAAGCGCTCGCCGGCACGGCCGCGGAAGTAGGCCTCGCCGGCCGTGGCGCCGTAGAGCACGGTGTTGCCCACGACGACGTTCTCCTCGGCCACGTACCCCGCGTCGGCGGGTGGCCGTACCACGAGCCGACCGCCCGAGAGGCCCTTGCCGGCGTAGTCGTTGCAGGGCCCGACCAGGTCGAGGGTCAGCCCGCGCGGCGCCCACGCGCCGAAGCTCTGGCCGCCCGCGCCGTGGAGCTGGAGGACGATCGTGTCGTCGGGCAGCTCGCCGCCGGGCGCCCGACGCGCGATCTCGCCGGCCAGCATCGCCCCGACGCTGCGGTCGGTGTTCGAGACCTGGCGGGTGATCGCCACCGGCCGGGCCTCGTCGAGCGCGGGCGCCGCCTCGGCGATCAGGGCGTGGTCGACCTTGTCGGCCAGGTGGTGGTCCTGGCGCTCGCGCCGGAGGATGGCCGCGTCCTCCGGCCCGCGGGCGGGTGCGACGAGCGGCTCGAGGTCCAGGTGGCGGAGCCAGGGCTTCGCGAGCTCCGGCGAGGGCCGCAGGAGCTCGGCGCGGCCGACGAGGTCGTCGAAGCGCCGGATGCCGAGCGAGGCCATCAGCTCCCGGACCTGCTCGGCCACGAACAGGAAGTAGCGCACGACGTGCTCCGGTGTCCCCTCGAAGCGCCGCCGCAGCTCGGGGTCCTGCGTGGCGATCCCGACGGGGCAGGTGTTGAGGTGGCAGACGCGCATCATCACGCAGCCCGTGGCGATCAGGGGCGCCGTGGAGAACGCGAACTCCTCGGCCCCGAGCAGCGCCGCCACGACCACGTCGCGTCCGGTCCGCAGGCCGCCGTCGGCCTGCAGGCGCACACGGCCGCGCAGGTCGTTCATGACGAGGACCTGCTGCGTCTCGGCCAGGCCGAGCTCCCACGGCAGCCCCGCGTGCTTGAGGGACGAGAGCGGCGAGGCCCCCGTGCCGCCGTCGTGCCCGGCGATCACGATGTGCTCGGCCTTCGCCTTGGCCACGCCCGCGGCGATCGTCCCGACCCCGGCCTCCGCGACCAGCTTGACCGAGATCTCGCCCTCGGGGTTCACGCTCTTCAGGTCGTGGATGAGCTGCGCCAGGTCCTCGATCGAGTAGATGTCGTGGTGCGGCGGCGGGGAGATCAGCCCCACGCCCGGCGTGGAGTGCCGGAGGCGCGCGATCGTGGCGTCCACCTTGTGCCCCGGCAGCTGCCCGCCCTCGCCCGGCTTCGCGCCCTGGGCGACCTTGATCTGGAGCTGGTCCGCGTCGACGAGGTAGCGCGTCGTGACCCCGAACCGGGCCGAGGCCACCTGCTTGATCGCCGAGCGGCGCAGGTCGCCGTTCGCGTCGACCGTCGAGCGCTCGACGTCCTCGCCGCCCTCGCCCGTGTTCGAGCGTCCGCCGAGGCGGTTCATGGCCACGGCCAGCGTCTCGTGCGCCTCGCGGGAGATCGAGCCGTAGCTCATCGCGCCCGTCACGAAGCGGCGCACGATCTGGTCCGAGCCCTCCACCTCGTCGAGCGGCACGGGCGGCGCCTGGGGGACCAGGTCGAGCAGTCCCCGCAGGGTGGCGAGCCGGCCCGACTCGCCGTCGACCGCGTCGGCGAACGCCTGGAAGCTCGCGTAGGAGTCGTCGCGGACGGCGCGCTGGAGGCGGGTGATGGTCGTCGGGTTCCAGCCGTGGTGCTCGCCGCGCCGGCGCTGCAGGTAGTCGCCGCCCGGGTCGAGCTCGGCGTGCCAGTTCCCGGTCCGCTCCGGCGGCGGGAAGGCGTGGGTGTGGCGCTCGGCGGCCTCGTGGTGGAGGTCCGGCAGCTCGAGCCCGCCGACGCGCGAGACCGTGCCCGTGAAGTAGCGCTCGCAGATGCCGCTGCCCAGGCCGACGGCCTCGAAGATCTGCGCCCCGCGGTAGGACTGGATCGTCGAGATCCCCATCTTGGAGCAGATCTTCAGGAGGCCCTTCCCGAGGGCGGTCACGTAGCGCGCCCGCGCCTCGGGCAGCGTCGAGGCGCCGAGCTCGCCGGTCGCGTGCAGCGCGCGCAGCGAGTCGAGCGCCAGGTACGGGTTGACGGCCGCGGCGCCGTAGCCGATCAGGAGCGCGAAGTGCATCGTCTCGCGCGGCTCGCCCGACTCGACGACGAGCCCGCACATCGTGCGGGCGCCCTCGCGCACCAGGTGGGCGTGCACGGCGGCCGTGGCCAGGAGCGGTGAGATCGGCGCGAGCTCCGCCGACACGCCGCGGTCGGAGAGGATCAGGATCGAGCTGCCCTCCCAGACGGCGCGGGAGGCGTCGCGGCAGAGCTCGTCGACGGCCCGCTCGAGGCCCTCGGCGCCGGCCTCGACCGGGTAGAGCGTCGAGAGCGTCACGGCCCGGAAGCCGTCGCGGCGCAGGTGGCGCAGCTTCTCGAGCTCCCCGTTCTGGAGGATCGGTCCCGGGAGCGACACCTTGCGGCAGAACTCCGCCCGCTCGTCGAGGAGGTTCCCGAGCGGGCCGACGGAGGTGCGCAGGCTCATCACGAGCGCCTCGCGCTGCGGGTCGATCGGCGGGTTCGTGACCTGGGCGAAGTGCTGCTTGAAGTAGCTCGCGAGCAGCTTCGGCCGCTCCGACAGGGCGGCGAGGGGCGTGTCGTCGCCCATCGAGCCGTTCGGCTCGACGCCGTCGCGGGCCATCGGCGCCATCAGCAGGTTCAGGTCCTCCGCCGTGTACCCGAACGCCCGCTGCAGCGTCCCGAGCTCGTCGGGCGCGATCGGCGCCACCGGCTGGGGACGCAGGTCGTCGAGGAACAGCTTCTGCTCGTCCAGCCAGCGTCGGTACGGCCGTCGACGGGCCAGCACGCGCTTGATCTCGGCGTCGGGCACGACCCGGCCGGCGTGCGTGTCGAGCAGCAGCATCCGGCCCGGCTCGAGGCGGCCGGACTCCACGATGCGCGACGGCTCGAGGTCGAGCACGCCGATCTCCGACGCGAGCACGACGAGCCCGTCCGCGGTGCGCACGTAGCGGGCGGGGCGCAGGCCGTTGCGGTCGAGCGTGGCTGCCACCCGGACCCCGTCCGTGGCCACGATCGCCGCCGGCCCGTCCCACGGCTCGGTGAGGTTGGCGTGGTACTCGTAGAAGGCGCGCACGTCGTCGTCGAGCTGGAGCGAGGGGTCGCTCCAGGCGGGCGGGATGAGCATCGCCAAGGCGTGGTCGAGCGATCGGCCGCCGAGCACGAGCAGCTCGATCGCCGCGTCGAGCTTCGCCGAGTCCGACCAGCTGTCCTCGGCGATCGGGAAGAGCTTCTGCAGGTCACCGCCGAACAGCTCGGAGCGGAGCTGCGGCTCGCGGGCCGCGAGCCAGTTCGCGTTCCCGCGGACCGTGTTGATCTCGCCGTTGTGCGCCAGGTAGTTGAACGGATGGGCGAGGTCCCACGTGCCGAGCGTGTTCGTCGAGAAGCGCGAGTGGACGAGGCAGATCGCGGACGTGTAGTCCGGGTCGCCGAGGTCCGGGTAGTACGAGCGCAGCTGCGCCGCCCGCAGGAGGCCCTTGTAGACGAGCGTGCGGGACGAGAGGCACGGGACGAAGAACGTGTCCTCGCCCACGCCCTCGTGGTGGGCGCGCTTCTCGATCCGCCGCCGGATCACGTACAGCTTGCGGGCGAAGGCCTCGTCGTCGCCGGTCCGGCGCTCGATGAAGACCTGACGCACCACCGGCTCGGCCTCGCGGGCCAACCGCCCCAGCGAGTCCGAGCGGACCGGAACGTCGCGCCAGCCGAGCACGCGGTGACCTTCCTCGACGACGATCCGGACGAACAGCTCCTCGCACCGGAGGCGCAGCCCCGGGTCCCGCGGCAGGAAGATCATCCCGACGGCGTACTCGCCGACGGCCGGCAGCTCGACGTCGAGCTGCTCCCGGCAGACGCGACGGAAGAAGCGGTCGGGGATCTGCGTCAGGATCCCTGCGCCGTCGCCGGTCTGCGCGTCCGAGCCGGTCGCGCCGCGGTGGTCGAGGTTCTCGAGCACCGTGATGGCCTGGTCGACCAGCTCGTGGGTCGGGTTCCCGTCCAGGCGGACGAGCGCGCCGAGGCCGCACGCGTCGTGCTCGAAGCGCGGGTCGTAGAGGCCGTAGGACTGGAGACGTGGCGGCATGGAGCCGCGATGGTACCACACGCTGAACCGTGGGAGTCGGCGACTACGACGGTTGATCCGTTCGGATCGGAACGGTATTCTGGTCGGGAGTTCGACCGCCGGCGCGGCCGAGCCGTGCTAAAGCTGGAAGGGACCGGCCGGCCCGCGACGGGTCGCTCCCCGACGTGAGGAACTGACCTGTGAGCCGTGCCATGACGACCTTCTCGACCGCCCTGGCGGTGATCGCCGCGGCGTGCGCGACCGCCGCCACCGCCGAGGCGAAGCCCGTGTACTACACCTACCGCCTGGCGCCGGTCGACGCCTCCGGCGTCCGTGGTCTCGCGACCCTGACGCGGTCGCCCAGCACCCGCGCACTCTGGGTGAGCGTCGCCGTCCGCGGCGCCGACCCGGGGGCGATCCTTCTGGCCCGGATCGGCACCGGTCCGTGCGCCGCACCGCGGGCGACGCGGTGGCGCCTGCGCGAGATGAACGTCAACGAGATCGGTCGGGGCCACGGCTACACCCGTATCCAACGCGTCGCGGCCTTCGCGCCGGGCGGTCCTCGCGGGCTGCACCTGGCCGTCCTGGCCCGGGACGGCAGCCGGCTCAGCTGCGCCACGATCGGTCCCCGCTGAGGCTGGGCGACGCGAGCGGGCCGACGGACCCGGGACGTTTGCCGCGGCTCGCGGCCCGGGTATCCGGACCCATGGAGCGATGGCACCTTCCCACCGTGGCCGCGAGCGGCAAGCGCGACCCGCAGGTCCTGTTCTCCGGCGCGGGCGCCCGCGGCGTCGTCATCGACCTGCACGCCGGCGAGGAGATGCGCGACCACTCGGTGAAGGAGCGGGCGATCGTCCAGATCGTGTCCGGCACCGTCGAGATCGAGGCGGCCGGACAGACCACGACGTGCGAGGCCGGGACGCTCATCGCCTTCGCGCCGAACGAGCGGCACGCGCTGCGGGCGACCGCCGAGGCGCGGCTGCTGCTCGTGCTCGCTCCCTGGCCCGCCGCCGACCACTACCGCGACGACCGGCCGCACGACGCCTCGCAGATGCCCTCGAAGGCGACCGCCCGCCCGCTCTAGGAGGGTGGCCTTCGAGGGAGCCGGGCGGTACGCTGACCGCCCATGGCGCCTCGCTCCCGCCGTCCGCTGACGCCCGACGAGCACGCCCGGCGGCGAGCGCTGCGCCGACGCCAGCAGTACCGACGTCGTCGGGCGGGCGCGGCGCTCGTCGTGGCGGCCACCATCGGCGGCGTCACGGCGTGGGCGGCGACGGCGGGTTCGGACCGCGAGGGCACGGAGGCCCAGGCCGCCACCGCCCGGGGTGGCTCAGCGGCGGGAGCGACGACCGTCGCGCCGGCCCGGGCTGCCGAGGAGTCCGCGCCGATCACCATCGGCTGGGCGGGCGATGCGGTGCCTGCCTCGGACGCCTTCGGCCTGCCGTCGGATCCGTCGGTCCTGTTCCGCGACGTGCGCGCCGTTCTCCGGCGCCCCGACCTCATGGTCGGCAACCTCGAGGGGACGCTGACGACGCGCGGCGCGTCGAAGTGCCCGGGCGGATCGGGCGGCTCGTGCTACGCGTTCCGCTCGCCGCCGAGCTACGCGCGGCTCTTCGCCGACGCGGGCTTCGACGTGCTGAACCTGGCCAACAACCATGCGAGCGACTACGGCCCGGTCGGCCTGGCCGATACGCGGCGGGCGCTCGAGGGTGCGAAGATCGCCCACACCGGCGCGCCAGGGCAGGTCACGGTGCGGACGGTGAAGGGCGTGAAGGTGGCCGTCGTCGGCTTCGCGTCGTACACGTGGAGTGCGCCGCTGAACGAGCCGCGCGCGGTCCGGTCACTCGTCCGCAAGGCCGCCACGCAGGCCGACCTCGTCGTCGTCGCGGTCGACGGCGGCGCGGAGGGGTCCGACCGGCAGCATGTGCCGCAGGGGCGCGAGGACTACCTGGGCGAGAACCGCGGCGATCTCCGGGCCTTCGCCCGCACGGCGATCGACGCGGGCGCAGACCTCGTGGTGGGCTCCGGTCCGCACGTGCTCCGCGGCCTCGAGGTCTACAAGGGGCGGCTCGTGGCCTACTCGACCGGCAACTTCGTCGGCTGGAGGACGTTCGCGCTGAGCGGCGCGCTGTCCCAGTCGTGCGTGCTCCAGGTGACGCTCCGAGCGGACGGTCGGTGGGTCCGCGGCCGGATCGTGCCGACCCGGCTCGTCGGGGACGGCGCCGCCGCCCTCGACCCCGATCGACAGGCCGTCCGGGTGATGCGGTCGTTGTCCCAGGCCGACTTCGGGAACCGGGCGCCGCGCATCGCGGACACCGGGGCGATCACGCTCGCGAGCCGTAGCTAGGCTCCTGAAAACGGGCCTCGGCGGGCACTTCACCTGCGCGGATCGATCCGCTAGAGTAGCCGCGATCCGTCGCCCTGACGGGTCGCCAGACCAGAACGTCCAGTGGTTGTCGTCCCAGTACGCCTCCATCAGCGTTCGTCAGCACATCTGAAGGGAGGTGTCTTCCAGGATGGCAACAGGTACCGTCAAGTGGTTCAACGACGCGAAGGGCTTCGGCTTCATCGAGCCCGCTGACGGCGGCAAGGATCTGTTCGTGCACTACTCGAACATCGCCGCCAACGGCTTCCGCTCGCTGCCCGAGGGCGCCAAGGTGTCGTACGAGGCACGCCAGGGCCAGAAGGGCCCCGAGGCTGTCAACGTCGTCGTCGAGGGATAGATCCACGGCGGCGGTCCCGGCCTGAGGGCCGGTGCGACCGCAGGAGACTCGACCGAGAGCCCGTCTCGCCCACCCGGCGAGGCGGGCTCTCGTGCGTTCGGGCCGTCTTCGGCCGAGCCTCGGCCGTCCGCGTCCGGCGCCCGAGACCGCTACGGCGCCTGCTGGGCGGACGCCGTCTCGCCCGCCGCCGACTCCGCCGTCTCCGTGGGCTCGGTCTCGGTGGGTGCGGTCTCAGTCGGCGTCGTCCCGTCCGGCGGGGTCTCGCCGGAGCCGGCGCCGCGGTCGGCGAGGGACTCGGCCTGGCGGACCAGCCGCCGAGCCTCCTCGAGGAACCGCCCGGCGGCCTCGAAGTTCCCTGCGGCGACCTCGCGCTGGTACGCCTCGAAGGCGGTCGCGGCCCGGCGGACCACGTCCTCGAGCGTGGCGTCCTCCGGTGCCGCGCCCTCCGTCCCGTCCCCGCCCGCCGCCGCCGAGGACCCGGCGAGCGCGAGCCGGAGCGCCTCCTCGATGTTGCTCCCCGCGTAGACCTCGCCGTCGCCGAAGGAGACGATCACCTGCCAGAGCTGCGGCAGCGGGTCGTTCGGATTGCGGAGGTAGAGCGGCTGGGTGTAGAGGAGCCCGTCGCCGACCGGCACGACGACCGTGTGGCCGCGTTGGACCGAGCCGCCGCGGGTCTCGATCGCCTGGGACAGGGCGGGGTCGCTGGTCACGTTCGACGTGAAGGTGTCGACCGAGTCGAGCGGCTCCTCGGCGCCGGTCGGGAAGCGCAGCAGCGTGGCCTGCCCGAAGGTCTCGGGCTCGTTCGAGACGGCGAACCAGGCCGAGAAGCCGACACCGCGCCCGGCGGTGCGCGGCTTGTACGAGCGGATCAGCAGGAACTGCTCCTGCGTCTCGTCCGGCATGACGGCGTAGGTGTAGCGCGCGGGGGAGTCCTCCCGCTGGCCCTGGGCCCCGGTGCCGACGGCCTCCTGGGTCGGCGCCCACGCCTCGTTGTTGTTGAAGAACGACTCGACGTCCGAGACGTGGAAGCGCTCGAGCGCGACCGACATGTACGTGAACTGGTCCTCGCCGAAGCGCAGATGGGCGCGAAGAGACTCGGGCATCTCGCTCATCGGCGTGAACAGCTCGGGGTAGACCTTGCGCCAGGTGGCGAGGATCGGCTCCCGCTCATCCCCCGCGTAGAACGTCGTCTCGCCCGTGTAGGCGTCCATCACGACGACGCCCGCGTTGCGCACGTAGTTGAAGCTCTCCGTCCCCGGACGGCCGAAGCGCGCGGAGTACGGGTAGTTCGTCGTGGCGGCGTAGGCGTTCAGGATCACCTTCAGCCTGCCGTCGGCGACCGCGAAGTAGGGGTCGCTGTCGTACTGCAGGAAGGGCGCGAGCTCGCGGGCGCGGGCGCCGATGTCGCGGAACAGGAGCACCTGCGAGTCGGGGCCTCCGAGTCGGCCGGAGGTGGCGTTCCAGAACGACCGCCCGCCGCCGAGGTACGGGAGCCCGCCCAGGTAGTACGTCAGCGCGAGGCGATCGAGGCCCGACCCGACTCTGAGCCCGGTCGACCCCTCCCACGTCTTGTCGACGTTGCGGTTCTGGTCGAACACCGGCTGGTTCGTGTTGACCATCGCCCACGGCATGTCGGGTTGGGCCCCGAAGTAGATCTCGGGACGTCGCAGACCGAGGGCGTTCTCGGCCACCCAGGCGGGCCGCCCGTTCCGGTTGAAGATGTTGACCGGGGCGACCGCGACGCCACGCCCGTGCGTGTAGGTGAAGTGCCGCCGGCTGAAGTCCGGCGCGCGGTCGTAGTCGATCTCCCGTCCGATGACGTAGACGGTGCGGCGCTCCTCGCCGAGCCGGTACCGGTCGACGTCGACCTCGCGGCAGGCGTAGTACTGGCTCTGGAAGACCTGCTGCCGTCCACAGGCCTGGAGCGTCGGCTCCTCGTCGAGGATCCGCAGCGCGCCGACGGACGCGGGGACCTTCTCGATCGCCTCCCGGGTCACGCCGTTCGGGACGTAGCCGACCTGACGGGTCTCGGCCCGGTCGAGTCCCGTGGCCCGGCGGGTGTTCTCGAGCGTGTGCTGGATGTACGTGCGCTCGACCTGGAACGTCGAGCCGCGCAGGATGACGGCGTCGTAGAGCGCCGCGCCGAGCGGTCCGATCAGCGTCACCACGACCGACGTCACGACGGCGAGCGCGGGCCAGGTCCAGACCGGCACGGGCAGATCCGCGACCTCCGGATCCTGGGCGGCGGCGCGGAGGAGCAGCCAGCCGAGCGCCCCCGAGACGAGGGCCAGCACGAGCCAGGCCGGCGTGGCCACGACCGCGAGCACGACCGCGATCCCGACCCAGATGCCCGTCGCCACGAGGACGGCGCGCCGTGCCGACGGCTCGGCCCGGGCGCGCAGCCTGGGGACCGCGAGGGCCAGCATGGAGAGCCCCAGGCCGGCGAGGACGACGGCCGCCACGGTCCGCGTGGGGATGTCGACGTCGCGCACGGCGCGGCCTGCTCCCGCGATCGTCTCGTCGCCGCCGGTCAGCAGGTTGAAGCGCGCGAGCCAGACGAGCGCCGCGCCCGCCAGCAGCAGGAGCCCCGCGTAGACGAAGCCGACGGTGGCCGTGCGCTCGCCCAGGGCGCGGGCCCTCGCGCCGTCGCCGCCCGCGAGCGCGGCGCGCGAGGCGGCCACGCCCGCCCCGACCGCGACGAGCCCGGCGAGCAGGAAGGCGGTCAGGAGCGCCCCGAGGACCGCCTGCAGGAGGGGCGCGACGAAGACGTGGAAGGAGATGTCGTACCCGAAGATCGGGTCGGCCTGCCCGAACGGCACGCGGTCGACCGCGGCCAGGATGCCGTCGCGACGTCCGGCCAGGGTGCTGCCGAGCTGGAGCGTCAGCAGGCCGAGGACGACGAGCCACCCGAGCAGGAACACGCGCGTCGAGGCGCCGTCGTTGCGCCGTCCACGCCTGCGGTGGGCGAGCTCCCACTCGAGCAGCACCTCGCGCCGGGCGGTCCACGCGTCGAGGTCGGCGTCCGTGGCGTCCGGCCCCGGGTGCGGACCGGCGGCCGGCGGTCGCCGTCCCCGCGAGCGCCCGGCGATGCCGAGTCCCCAGAGCGGGGCGGCGACCACCGCGGCGGCGGAGAGACCGACGAGCCACAGGAGCAGCGTCGTCTGCCAGCGCCGACCGTAGACGTCGCCGATCCCGATCAGGTCGTAGAACTCGCTCTTGACGGCGAGCGTCGACCACGCGGAGAGGGCGGTCCAGGCGGCGATGAGGAGGACGACGAGGCTCGCCACCACGCCCGCTCCGAGGCGTTGACTTCGGGTCACGGGGACACTGTAGGCCGGCTCCTCCGCCCGGAGCCGGGGTGTCGGAGGCGCGCTCGGGACGTCCGTCCGGGCGCACAGCCGTGCGCTACCCTCCGGCC
Source organism: uncultured Thermoleophilia bacterium (assembly GCA_902806305.1). Lineage (GTDB taxonomy): Bacteria > Actinomycetota > Thermoleophilia > Gaiellales > F1-60-MAGs149 > CADCWC01. Next base: position 10,433 of record CADCWC010000291.1, read on the forward strand.
CGGTACAGGGTGGCGGCCGGGCGGTCGTCCAGCGCGGAGGGCGACGGAGGACCGACATGGCGAGTGCGACGAAGACCTCGTGGAGCACGTTCGAGCGTCGCATGCAGGAGATCGAGGACCTCGGCGCGGCGCTCTCGCTGCTGTCGTGGGACGAGCAGACGTACTGCTCCCCGCGCGGGCGCGAGGCGCGCGCGCAGCACCTCGCGACGCTCTCCACGCTCGTCCACGAGCGCGTCGTCGACCCGTGGTACGGCGAGCTCGTCGACGGTCTGGCCGAGGACCCGGACGGGCTCGACGAGGTCCAGCGGGCGATGGTCCGCAACGTCAAGCACGACCGTGACCGCGCCGCGCGGCTCCCGGCCGAGCTCGTGCGGGCCCTCGCGGTGACCGGGTCGCGCGCGAACCGGGCCTGGGAGGAGGCGCGGCGGGCGAGCGACTTCTCCCGCTTCCGGCCGCACCTCGAGGACGTCCTGGCGCTGAAGGTGGAGCAGGCCGACGCGCTCGGCCACGACGGGGAGCGCTACGACGCCCTGCTCGAGGCCTTCGAGCCCGGCATGCGCGTGGCGCAGCTCGAGCCGATCCTGAACGGGCTGCGCGACGAGCTCGTGCCGTTCGTCCGGCGCATCCTCGACCGCCCGGCACCGGATGCGTCGTTCCTGGCGGGCCCGTACCCGCACGACCGCCAGCTCGAGCTCTCGATGCGGGTCCTGCGCGACTTCGGGTTCGACTTCGAGGCGGGTCGGCAGGACACCTCGACGCACCCCTTCTGCGGCGGACCCGGTCCGACCGACGTGCGCCTGACCACGCGGACGTACGACTCGCTCGAGCCGGGCTGCCTGTACTCGAGCATGCACGAGGCCGGTCACGGGCTCTACGAGCAGGGCCTGGTGGCGCTCGCGCCGCGCAGCGCCGTCGCCCACGCCCCGTCGCTCGGGGTGCACGAGTCGCAGAGCCGCTTCTGGGAGAACGTCGTCGGCCGGTCGCGGGCGTTCTGGGAGCACTACCTGCCGATCGCCCGCGAGCTGTTCCCCGGGCAGCTCGCAGGGGTCGGCGTCGACGACATGGTGCGTGGCGTCAACAAGGTCGCCGCGTCGCCGATCAGGGTCGACGCCGACGAGGTGACCTACAACCTGCACATCCTGCTCCGCTTCGACCTCGAGCTCGGGCTGTTGCGCGAGGAGCTCGCCGTCGCCGATCTGCCCGAGGCGTGGCGCGAGTCGATGGAGCGCCTGGTCGGCTACACGCCCCGCAACGACGCCGAGGGCGTGCTGCAGGACATCCACTGGTCCTGGGGCGAGTTCGGCTACTTCCCGACCTACACGCTCGGCAACCTGTACGGGGCGGCGGTGGCCGAGGCGATGCGGGCGGAGGTGGACCTCGACGCCTGCACCGCGGCCGGTGACTTCGCCCCCATCCTGGCCTGGCTGCGGACGAACATCCACCGGCACGGGCACGTGCTGTCGGGCGAGGAGCTCATGCAGCGGGCGACGGGACGTCCGCTCGGGCACGAGCCCTTCATGCGCTACCTGACGTCGAAGTTCGGGGCGCTCTACGGCGTCAGCTGAGCCTCCGGCGCTCGCCGGCGTGCGGCGCTCACGCGCCGGCGCCCGCGAACGGCGAGGACCCCGAGACGGCGAAGATCGTGGTCGTCGAGTCGAGCGCGGGTCGTCGGCATCATCGTGGACAGCGTGGCGGAGGTGCTCACGCTGACCGAGCGCGAGCTCGACACCGCCCCGGACTCGGCGGGACACACCCCGTCCTCGACGCCACCGGCGAGGACCTGGCCGAGGCCCCGTAGCGCTCGGAGCGCGCCCGCTCGTCAGGGCGCGATGCGACCCCCGTCGACGAAGGCCGCGTGCGTCAGCGGCATCCGGGTCGCGAAGAGCTGCTCGACCGCCTCGGCGTAGCGGCGGATCTCGCGCTGGGCCGTCTCGGCGTTCCGCAGCGACAGGAAGTTCATCAGGCTGCGCGCGTTCAGCGTCCAGTAGAACTCGGTGTTGATGCCGACCGGCAGCACGGTCCGGGCCACCTCCCGGGCCACGCCGTCGTCGAGCATCCGGCGGTAGGCGGCGTACGCCGCGCGATAGCTCTCCTCGATCGCTGCCCGGGTGCGTTCGGCGCGCTCGGCGTCGACCGGCTCGAAGCGGTAGGCGCCCGGCTTGCCGACCTGCGTGCGCACGTCCTCGGCCGCGGGCACGTAGAACGAGTCCGGGATCTCGGCGTACCGGCCCGAGAGCTCGTTGAAGCTGCCCTGACGATGGCGCATCCATTCGCGGGCCACGAAGATCGGGCAGCGGACGTGGAACCGGAAGGCGTTGTGCTCGAAGGGCGTCCCGTGCCGTTCGCGCAGGAGGAACCGGATCAGCCCGCGGTCGGCGTCGTCGAGCACGTCCTTGCGGACACCGAACGACACACGTGCCGAGTTGACCACGGAGCGGTCATCCGCCATCGCGTCGTCGAGGCGGACGAAGCCCTCGCCGAGGACGGGGATCTCCTCGACCGCCGTGGACCGGTCGCCGGCGGGCGCTTCAGGACCCGGCCGGGGCGGCGAGATGGTCGACATGGCGTCGTGCTCCTGCGTCGGGTCCCCCTCGGGGACGGGTGGCGGGCCGTGAGGCGCCTCGGCCACGGAGGAGTCTAGGCGGCGTCGCGGACGGGGCCCATGCGGGGCCCGGGGACGCCGGGCGTTCACGTGAGCCGGGCCCTGAAGACCCAGTCCCGGGTCCACCGCGGGTTGCCGTCGTCCGGCTCGCGGGTCAGCCAGACGCCGCCGTAGCCGCCGCCCGGCAGCTCCGGCACGCTCACGACCGTCCACAGGCGCCCCTCGGCGTCTGGTCGGAAGCGGCCGAGCGAGACGCGGTCCGACGGCGAGCGCGCCAGCCAGAGCTCGTACCACTGACCCTCGACGGGGCGCAGCCCCTCCACGGCGACGCGGACCGCGGGGCGATCGTCGGGCCCTCGCTGGAGCGACGCCGAGCCCGCGACGTCCCATCCGGGGGCGGGGTCGAGCGCGACCGTCCGCCCGTTCCGCCACGGGTCGTCGCCCTCCGACGCACGCCGGTCGGCCAGGAGCAGCGCGCCGAGGACGGCCGCGGCGACCGCGAGCGCCGCGGCCGTGGCCTGCCAGGCGCGGAGACTCCCGCCAACGCGTCGCACCCTCGACGGGGGGCCGGCGGGCTCGACGACCGGTCGCTCCGGCTCGACGTCGCCGGGCGGGCCCGGGATCGCCAGCACCCGCTCCCGCAGGCCCGCGGACGGCTCGGGCAGCGGGCCCGCGGCGTGCAGGCCCGCGTGGAGGCGCCGGAGATCCTCCAGCACGCTCTGGCACTCCTTGCAGACCGCCACGTGTGCCTTCAGCCCCGAGCGCCGCCCGGGGTCGCCCAGTCCGGGCACGACCAGGTCGAACAGGTCGCGGCGGGCTTCCGAGTGGTCGATCACGACGTCTGCTCGATCGAGGAGAGGCGATCGGCGAGCCGGCCGAGCGCGTTCCGGGTGCGCGTCTTGACCGTGCCGAGGGGTGTCCCGGTGCGCGTCGCGATCTCGCTCTGCGACAGCCCGCCGTAGTAGGCGAGCTCGATCACCTCGCGGGCGCGTGGGGGCAGCTCCGAGATGGCGCCGTGGATCAGGAAGGCCTCCATCTCCGACGCGACCCGCTCGTCCGGTCCGGGGGCCGGGTCGGTCTGCTCCGGCGCCTCGGGCACGGGCGGGATCCGCCGCCTGCGGGCGTGGTCGCGGCACGTGTTGCGCGCGATGGTGAAGAGCCACGAGGCGGCGGCGCCGCGTTCGGCGTCGTACGTCGCCGCGACGCGCCAGATGGTGGCGAACGTGTCCTGGGTCGCGTCCTCGGCCGCGGCGCGGTCGCCGCTCAGGGCCCGGATCGCCAGGGCCAGCACCGGCCGGGACCAGCGGTCCCAGAAGGCCGCGAACGCCTCTCCGTCGCCCTCGCCGATGAGCTGCAGGAGCTGGTCGTCGGAGGGCGGCGCGCTCACGTTCGAGGGAAGTATGCGGAAGCCGGCCGGCGTGCGGGTGCTCGCTGTCACGTCTCCATCCGTCGGGGTACGACGCGTCCCTCGGGTCGGATTGCGCGGGACCCTCCGAGGGAGGGGAGCTCAGAGGACCAGCCGGCCGCCGTCGACGACGAGCTCCGCGCCGGTCACGAACGGCGCGGAGAGCAGGTAGCGGACGGCGCCCGCCACGTCGTCGGGCGTGCCGATCCGTCGCAGCGGCAGGCGCCGTGCCTCGGCCGCGAGCGCCTCGGCGTCCGATCCCTCGGGCGGCAGCACCGTCCCGGGGTGGACGATGGCGACCCGGATGCCGCGCGGGCCGAGCGCCCGGGCGAGGCCCCCGGTGAGGGCCCGGAGGCCCGCCTTGGCCGCGGAGTGCGGGAGGTAGGCGGGCCAGCCGTGCACGGCGGCCACGTCGCCGACGAAGATGATCGCCCCGCCCTGGTCGAGCCGCTCCGCCGCCCCCTGGGCCACGAACAGCCCACCCCGGAGGGTCGCACCGATCGCCTCCTCGAAGTCGGCCGGCGTGAGCTCGGCGAGCGGTCTCGGTCGGAACCCCGCGGAGGCGCAGTGGACGACGCCGTCCAGGCCGCCGAGCCGGTCGGCGGCCTCGAGCACCGCCGCGCGGGCCGCGGTGCCGTCGGCCAGATCGACCCGCACGGCGTGTCCGGCGACGCCGTGGGCGCGGACCCGGGCCACGACGGACTCGGCGTCGGCGCTGGACGTGCGGTACGTGATCGCCACCCCGGCGCCGTGCGCCGCGAGGTCGACGGCCACGGCCGCGCCCAGCCGGCGCGACCCGGCCGTGACCAGGATGCGCCGGTCTCGCAGGTCGCTCATGCACCCTCCTCGTCGCCGAGCCGGCCCCGTCCGGACCGCACGGGCCGACGTCCGGTCGGCGCGGATTCTAGGGCCCGTCGTCCGAGGGGACCGTGCTCCCGCCCCGCCGAGCGGCCCGCTGACCGACGGGCTACTCTGAGCGGCGTGACCGCTCCGAACTGGCTCACCCTGCTTCGGGTCGCCCTGGTTCCGGTGTACGTGGTGCTCCTGCTCGGTGGCGTCCCGGCCGGCGACGTGGCCGCCGCGGTCGTGTTCGCCGTCGCGGCGCTCACCGACCGCCTCGACGGGCAGATGGCCCGCTCGTCGAACACCACCACGACGTTCGGCGCCTTCCTCGACCCGCTGGCCGACAAGCTGCTCGTCTCCTGCGCCCTGATCGCGCTCGTGTCGCTCGACCGTCTGGCCGCCTGGGTGGCCATGGTCGTGATCGGCCGCGAGTTCGCCGTCACCGGCCTTCGACTGCTGCTCGCGTCCGAGGTCGTCATCTCGGCGTCCTGGCTCGGCAAGTGGAAGACGACGCTGCAGATGGCGGCCATCCTGGTCCTGACGGCCGACTCGTCCTTCGAGCTGCTGAACGGCGTGCTCGTCTACAGCGCCGTCGTGCTGACGGTCTGGTCGGGCGTCGACTACTTCGTCCGCGCCCGGCACCAGCTCGCGGCCGGACTGGCGGGGGCGACGCGGTGACGCTCTCGCAGGTCCTCCTGATCGTCGGCGCCTACCTCGGGGGCTCGCTCCCGTTCGGCTACTGGGCGGGCCGCCTGGCCGGACGGGACCTGCGGCGTGAAGGATCCGGCAACACGGGGGCGACGAACGTCTGGCGCACGCTCGGGCCGCGCGCGGGCGCGCCGGTGCTGGTGCTGGACGCGCTCAAGGGGCTCATCCCGGCCCTCATCGGCATCGAGCTGTACGGCCCCGGCATCGCCGTCCTCGCCTCCGGCGCGGCGCTGATCGGGCACAGCTTCCCGATCTTCCTCGGCTTCGGCGGCGGCAAGGGCGTCGCCACGGGGACGGGGACGGTGCTCGCGCTGACCCCGCTCGTGACGCTGCCGTTCGTGGCGCTCTTCCTGGCGGTGCTGTGGACGACCCGCTACGTCTCGCTGGCCTCGATGACCGCCTGCGCCGGCTACACGCTGGCGTGTCTCGCGCTCGGCGAGCCGTGGCCGATCACGCTCTACGCGGCGCTCGGGACGGCCGGGATCGTGTGGCGCCACCGGGCCAACATCGGTCGCCTGCGGGCGGGCACCGAGGCGCGCACGAAGACCTTCGGGCGCGGCGCGCGGCGTCCGGCCGTCTGACCGCCGCCCGGATAGCATCGGACAGAATCTGCGGCGCGATGAGACGCCGGGCGACGATGACTGCTTCCTCAACGGGCTCTTCATGACGCAGTCAGCGCCCGACCTGCCCGCCCTGCTCTCGGCGCTGGCCCACGACCTGCGCACGCCGCTCGCCACGATCTACGGCTTCGGGCGCACCCTGGAGCGACAGGTGCCGATGGACGCCCGCGGCGAGCGGTTCGTGACGCTGATCCTGGAGGCCGCCGCCGACCTGGAGCGCCAGCTCGACCAGGTCTCGACCGTCGGGCGGGTGCTCTCCGGCCGCTATCCGATCGACCTCCGGCCGACGGGTGCTCCGGAGCTGGTGGCCGCCACGCTCGAGGCGTTGCCCCCGCGTCCCGACGCGCGCGCCGTCCGAGCGGGCGCCGGTGACCCGGACCGCGCCGAGCTGCTGACCGACGCGGCCGTCGCCGGCCGTGCGGTCGGGCTCCTCGCCGACGCCGCCCTGCGCCTCGACGTCGGCACGGCGGAGGCGACGGTCTCGCCGGCCGCGGGCGGCCTGCGCCTGGCGCCGTTCGCGGCCGACGTGCGGGCGATCGTGCTCGAGGGCGGGCGCGACCTGGCCCTCGCCACGGCGCACGTGCTGCTCGGCGCGCTCGGCGGCTCCCTCGAGGCCGACGGGCCCGACGGCGTGCTGGTCCGGCTGCCCGTGGCTACTTGAGGAGGCGCGACATGCGCCGGTCCGCGAGCAGCCGGCCGCCGGTCTGGCACCGCGGGCAGTAGACGATCCGGTGCTCCTCGTAGTCGACGAAGCGCAGCGTCTCGGCGCAGCGGGGGCACGGCTCGCCCTCGTGCTTGTGGATGCGGAGCGGCCGGGCGTCGTTCCGGGCCGGCAGCTGCGGGCCCATCCGCTGCTCGCACACCTCGAGCGCGTGGCCGAGCGTGTCGCGGATCGCCTCGAGCAGGCGGTCACGTCCGGCGTCGTCGACGCGGTCGGAGAGCGCGAACGGCGAGAGCTGGGCCGCGTGCAGGATCTCGTTCGCGAACGCGCGGCCGATGCCCGCCACGGCTCGCTGGTCGCGCAGCAGGGGATGCAGGCGGTGGGCGGCCGCGTCGAGCACCGCGTCGAGCGCGGCGCGGTCGAACGACGGGTCGAGCGGCTCGGGGCCGAGGCCGTCGAGCAGCTCCGCGAGCCCCTCGGCCGTGTAGAGGCCGACCCGCATCCGCTTCTTCGTGCCGCCCTCCGTGGCGACGAGCGAGCCGCCGTCCGCGAACGCGATCCGCAGGGCGGCGCCCGTGCCCTTCGGTTGCCGGGCCTCCGGCGCGTGGTAGCCGACGCGCCCGGCGGACATCAGGTGCATCGAGAGCGTGGTGCCGTCCTCGACGTCGAAGAGCAGGTACTTGCCGCGTCGGCGCGCCCCGGTGAAGCGCCGGCCGTCGAGGCCCGAGAGCGGCGGCTGGAACGTCTTGAGGACGGCGAAGTGCGCCGTCGGCGTCCCCGTGACGGGCGCGGCCTGCAGGGGCCCGTCGAGGGCCCGGACGAGCGCCTCCAGCTCGGGAAGCTCAGGCATCGCCCGAAGGAGACTACAGTGCGCCGGTGGCGACGGCGGGGGAGGACGACCTGCGCCTTCGCGTGCGGGCGCTGCGCGGCGGGCTCGAGGAGAGCGTCCACGAGGTCGACGTCTGCGTGACGGGACCCGACGGCGACGTGCTCGCGTCGTCCGACGACGCGGCGGCGACGCGCCGGGTCTTCCTGCGCTCGACCGCGAAGCCGCTCCAGGCGCTGCCCGCCGTGGCGGCGGGCGTGCTCGAGCGGCTCGGGCTCGACGACCGGCATCTGGCGGTGGCGTGTGCGTCGCACGCCGGCACGGACGAGCACGTGGCACTCGTGCGGGCGATCCTCGACCGGGCGGGGCTGGCGGAGGGCGCCCTGGCCTGCGGCGTGGGCGCACCGCTCGACGCCCGCGTGGCGCAACGCCTGCAGGACCGCGGCGAGGCCCCGGGGCCGGCGCGGCACAACTGCTCGGGCAACCACGCCCTGGCGCTCGCCCTGTGCGTCGTCGAGGGCCGGCCGGTCGACGGGTATCTCGAGGCCGGACATCCGGTGCAGGTGGCGATGCGCGACGCGGTCCGCGAGGCCGCCGGCCGCCCGGAGCAGCCGGGGGAGGAGGGCGTCGACGGCTGTGGGATGCGGGCGTACCGGCTCGAGCTCCGCCGGCTGGCGCACGCCTTCGGACGCCTGGCGGCGGGCGCCCTCGGCGAGCCCGGGAACCGGGTGGCCTCGGCCATGCGGTCGCATCCGGAGCTCGTCCACGGGCGGAGCGGCGTCGACTCGGCGTTGATGGCGGCCGAGCCGGGCCTGGTGGCGAAGGTCGGCGCCGAGGGGGTGCTCGCCGTCGGCCTGGCCGACGGACGGGGCCTCGCCCTGAAGGTCAGCGACGGCTCGGGGCGGGCGCTCGGTCCGGCGGCGGTGCTCGGGACGCGGCTCGGCCTCGGTCTGGCGGCGAGCGGCGAACGCCTCGAGGCGCTGGTCGCGCCGGCGTTGCGGAACGGCCGCGGCGAGGAGGTCGGCAGGCTCGAGGCCACGGTGGCCGGTCGGCCCCGGTGAGCCGTTCGCGGCCACGGTGCGAATAGGGCGCTCCGGCGCCGATTCGTCACGCGGTTTGCCAGAAAGCGCACGAGTAGCGCTATGATCTCGGCGCGAAACCGGGCCGCCGGACTTGGGAAGGACCGTCGGCCATCGGGTGTCTCTGTAAGGGAGTACGGCGCAAATGGGGAGTGCCGCATGCTGACCGTCGACATCTCGCTGCCGGATGTAGAGGAGCTGCTGAGGCTTGTCGAGGTCGGCCAGGAGCGGGGCTACGTGCTCTACGAGGAGGTCTCGCGCGTCCTCGAGGAGGTCGAGATCCCCAAGGAGCAGGTGGAGGACTTCTTCTCCTACCTGCTCGAGCACGGGATCGAGCTCGTCGAGGCCGAGGGCGGCCGCAAGGCCACCGGCTTCGGCGAGGGTCGGACCCCCGAGATCGACCTGACGGTCGAGCCGAGCCTCGACTCGCTCCGGCTCTACCTGCGCGAGATCGGGCGCGTGCCGCTCCTCACCGCCGAGGAGGAGGTCTCGCTCGCCAAGCGCATCGAGCGCGGCGACATGGCCGCCAAGCAGCACATGGTCGAGGCGAACCTGCGCCTCGTCGTCTCGATCGCCAAGGGCTACCTCGGCCGCGGGCTGACCTTCCTCGACCTCATCCAGGAGGGCTCGCTCGGGCTCATCCGCGCTGTGGAGAAGTTCGACTACCGGCGGGGG
>CADCWC010000292.1 GCA_902806305.1 uncultured Thermoleophilia bacterium
GACCGAAGGCCACGAGGGTCGTCGCGTGCCCGACGCCCCAGGCGACCCCGAGCTCGCCGGCGCGCCGCGGAGCGTCGGTCGCGTTCCGCGCAACGAGTGCGCTGACCGCGGCGATGTGATCGGGGTCCGTTGCGTGTCGAAGGCCGAGCAGCACCGCAACGGCGACGACGGCCCACAGCGATCCGCCGTCCGCGAGCCCCGCGATCTTGTCGTCGAGTCCGAGCATCCCACCCCACACGTGCGGTCTGCGTCGAGGGCGCTCGATACTGACCGGTCGTCCGCCGGAACACAACGTCTCCCTGCGACGGTGCGCCTGCGGCGCGTAGCCTGCGCGGTCGACCGGTCAGGCACCGATTCTGGCGGCGGCCACGGCCGCCTGCCCGTAGCTGATCCCGCCGTCGTTCGGCGGCACGCGTCGGTGCTCCAGCACGCGGAATCCGCGAGCCTCCAGACGGGCGCGCGTGGAGTGGAGCAGCCGGAGGTTCTGGAAGCTGCCCCCGGAGAGCACCACCGGGCCGGCCGACCCTGCGGCCTCGCACGCCGTGGCCGTGACTGCGGCGACCCCCTCGTGGAAAGCGGCTGCGATCTGCCTCCGGTCCCGGCCTGCGGCGAGGTCGTCGTGCGCGGCGCGGACGAGGTCGGCGCCCCGCAGCACGCCCGCGGCCGCATTGCACCCGTACGGCGCGGCGGCCGTCGCGCCCGCGAGCAGCTCGAGCTCGACCGCGGCCTGCCCCTCGTAGGTCACCACGTCGCGGAGGCCGAGCAGGGCGCCCATGGCGTCGAACAGGCGACCCATGCCCGACGATCGCGGCGCGTTGACCGCGAGGCTCTGCCGGACGACCGGCCAGCGGCTCCACGGGACGGGGCGCCCGGCAGCCTCGAGGTACGCGGCGGCCATCCGCCACGGCTCCCGGATGGCCGCAACGCCACCAGGCAGGGGCACGGGCTCGAGGTGCGCCACGCGCTCGAATGTGGCCAGATCGCAGCGCAGGACCTCGCCGCCCCAGAGCGTCCCGTCCGGGCCGTAGCCGGTGCCGTCGAAGACGACTGCCAGCGCCGGCCCGCCCTCGCCGTGCTCCGCCAGACAGGCCGCCGCGTGGGCGTGATGGTGCTGGACTCCCACGTGCTCGGCGTCGCGATCGAGCGCCCACTTCGTGGACAGGTACTGCGGGTGCAGGTCGTGGGCCACGATCTCCGGCTCGACGCGCAGCATCTGCAGGTAGAGCTCGAGATCGGAGACGAACGCACGGTAGGCGAGCTCCGATTCCAGGTCGCCGAGGTGCGGCGAGAGGACCGCCTCCCCGCCGCGGGTCACGCAGAACGTGCTCTTCAGCTCGGCTCCGACCGCGACGATCGGTCGGCAGGCCGCGACCGGCAACGGCAGCGTGGCGGGCGCGAAGCCGCGCGAGCGTCGGATGGGGTGCTCGGCGCGGACGACCGAGTCCTCGCAGCGGCGGTGGATCGGCCGGTCGTGGGCCAGGAAGGCATCGGCGATGGGCCCGAGACGCTCGCGCGCGTCCTCGTCCCCGAACGCGATCGGCTCGTCCGAGCGGTTGCCGCTCGTCATCACGAGCGGCGCGTCGACGTCTCGGAGCAGGAGGTGGTGGAGCGGCGTGTACGGCAGCATCACGCCGAGCCACGGCGACCCCGGGGAGACGGACGCGGCCACCTGTGCGTCCGTCCGACGCCGGGCCAGCACGATCGGTCGTTCGCGCGCGGAGAGCAGCTCGCGCTCGCGGGCGTCGAGCGCGACGAGCGCCTCGGGGTCGAGGGTCATGAGCGCGAACGGCTTGTCCTCCCGGTGCTTGCGGGCCCGCAGCCGCGCGACGACGTCCTCGCGCCGGGCGTCGCACGCGAGGTGGTAGCCACCCAGTCCCTTGACCGCGAGGATAGCCCCCTCGCGGAGCAGCGCGACCGCCTCCTCGAGCGGCATCGACAGGCGCGGGCCGCAGGCTGGGCAGGCGATCGGCTCGGCGTGGAAGCGGCGGTCCGTCGGGTCCTCGTACTCGCGGCGGCAGTCACCGCACATCGGGAAGCAGGCCATCGTCGTCAGCGGCCGGTCGTAGGGCACGCCTCGGACGATCGTGAAGCGCGGGCCGCACCCGGTGCAGTTGAGGAAGGGGTAGCGGTAGCGGCGGTCGGCCGGGTCGAAGAGCTCGCCCAGGCAGTCCTCGCACGTCGCCACGTCGGGGGGGATGAGGGCGGCTCCCGCGCCCGCGCTGCTGGGCGCGATGGTGAACGCCGTGTCGCCGCGCGGCTCGATCGCGGCGTCCGCGCCGAGCTCCACACGGGCCAGGGCCGGGGCCTCGGTCGTCAGCGCGACGACGAACGCGTCGAGCCGCTCGGGCGGTCCCTCGACCTCGATCACCACGCCGAGCTCGTCGTTCAGGACGAATCCCGCGAGCTCCAATCGGCCGGCCAGACGATGGACGAACGGCCGGAAGCCGACGCCCTGGACGACGCCGCCGACCCGCAGACGACGCCGCGCAGGAAACTCAGGTGGGCGAACCACGAGGAAAGTATCGTCCGCCACCATTGACGCACCTGCACCCGTGCGAGAACATCCGCCGGCCCTAGTAGCGGAGGTCACGAATCCGGTGTGCCTGGCCATTCCAGGACGGGTCGTTGCGCTGGTCGACGAGGACAACCGCCTCGCCTCGGTCGAGGTCGCGGGAGTCCGGCGGACCGTCAACGGCGGCCTCCTCGACGGGGACGGTGTCGGGCCGGACGACTGGGTGCTCATCCACGTCGGCTTCGCCCTCTCGAAGGTCGACGAGGACGAGGCCCTGGCGACGCTCCGGCTGCTACAGGAGATGGGCGACGCCTACGAGCAGGAGCTCGAGGACCTCAAAGCGAGCGTGATCGAGTGAGCGACCTCGGAGGCTGTGCGTCGGAGCACTGCATCACCTGCTCCGACGAGGGCGTGCCGATGCGTGTCCTCGAGCCGGGGACGGACGGCATCGCGGTCTGCGCCGGAGAGGACGATGCGCCCTGCGACGTCCTGGTCGACCTGGTCGGCACCGTGGCGAGCGGCGACACCCTCCTCGTGCACGCGGGCGTGGCGCTGCTGCGACTCGAGGAGGGCGCGCTCCGATGAAGTTCGTCGACGAGTTCCGCGACGCAGAGCTCGGCCGGGTGCTGGCCGGCCAGATCGCCGCGGCGGTCGAGCCGGGCCGCCACTACAAGCTGATGGAGGTCTGCGGCGGCCACACGCACACGATCTACAAGTACGGCGTCGACGACCTGCTGCCGGCGAACGTCGAGCTCGTGCACGGGCCCGGCTGCCCGGTCTGCGTGATCCCGATGGGGCGCGTCGACGACGCAATCGCGGTGGCGCGCGAGCCCGGTGTCATCTTCACCTGCTTCGGCGACATGATGCGCGTCCCCGGTGGGCACGGGACGCTGCTCGAGGCCAAGGCCGAGGGCGCCGACGTGCGGATGGTCTACTCGCCGCTCGACGCGCTGCGCATCGCGCGCGAGAACCCGGAGCGCGAGGTCGTCTTCTTCGCCATCGGCTTCGAGACGACCGCGCCGTCGACGGCGCTGACGCTGATGCGGGCCAAGCGTGAGGGGATCCCCAACTTCTCGGTCTTCTGCAACCACGTGACGATCGTCCCGCCGCTCCGGGCGCTGCTCGAGTCGCCCGACCTGCGCCTCGACGGCTTCATCGGACCGGGCCACGTCTCGACGGTGGTCGGCGCCCGCCCGTTCGCGTTCATCCCGGCCGACTACGGCAAGCCGATCGTCGTCTCGGGCTTCGAGCCGCTCGACGTCCTCCAGTCGGTCCACATGATCCTCCGCCAGCTCGTGGAGGGGCGCTGCGAGGTCGAGAACCAGTACGCGCGCGTCGTCCCGTACGACGGCAACATGGCGGCCCTGCGGGTCCTCGCCGAGGTCTTCGAGCTGCGGCCCCACTTCGAGTGGCGCGGGCTCGGGTTCATCTCCCACAGCGCCCTGCGCCTGTCCGCGGCCTACGCCGGACTCGACGCCGAGCGGCGGTTCCGGGTGCCGGGCGTGCGCGTCGCCGACCCGAAGGCCTGCCAGTGCGGGGAGGTCCTGAAGGGCGTGATCAAGCCGTGGGAGTGCAAGGTCTTCGGCACGGCCTGCACGCCGGAGCGTCCGATCGGGACCTGCATGGTCTCGTCGGAGGGGGCGTGTGCCGCGTACTACAACTTCGGGCGCTTCGCGCGCGAGCGTGAGGTCGTCTGATGCTCGAGCGGGCCGTCTCCGAGCGCGAGCAGCACGCCCTGGCCATGATCGAGCGCGTTCGCTCGCGCAAGCCGCAGTTCCGTGATGCGCAGATCACGATGGCCCACGGGGCCGGCGGCAAGGCGTCGCGCACGCTCGTCGAGGGCCTCCTGGCCCCCGCCTTCGCCTCGGAGGCGCTCGCGGCCCTCGACGACGCGGGGACCGTCGAGGCTGGGGGCGTCGGGCTGGCGCTGACGACCGACAGCTTCGTCGTCAGCCCCCTCGCGTTCCCGGGCGGGTCGATCGGCGAGCTGGCCGTCAACGGCACCGTCAACGACCTCGCGGTCTCGGGTGCGCGACCCGTGGCGCTGACGCTCTCCCTGATCCTCGAGGAGGGGCTGCCCGCCGAGGTGCTCCGCCGCGAGGTCGACGCGATCGCCCGGGCGGCGACGGCCGCGGGCGTGGACATCGTCGCCGGCGACACCAAGGTCGTCGAGCGCGGCCACTGCGACGGCATGTACGTGACGACGACCGGCCTCGGGCACGTCGACCCGCGCGCACGGCTCTCGCCCGGCTCCCTGCAACCCGGCGACCGGATCCTCCTCTCCGGGCCGATCGGCGCCCACGGCACCGCTGTGATGCTGGCCCGCGGGGAGTTCGAGCTCGACGCCCCGGTCGAGTCGGACACCCGCTCGCTCTGGCCCGCCGTCGATGCGGTGCTCGACGCCGCGGGGCCGTCGCTGCGGGCCATGCGCGACGCGACGCGCGGCGGCGTGGCCACGGTCCTGAACGAGCTGGCGCGCGCCTCCGGGGTGGCGATCGTGGTCCGAGAGGCGGCCGTGCCGGTCCCGCCCGCGGTCACGGGGGCCTGCGAGATCCTCGGCATCGACCCGATGTACGTGGCCAACGAGGGCAAGCTCGTGGCCGTCGTCGGGCCGGGGGGCGCCGACGCCGCGCTCGCGGCGCTGCGCAGCCATCCGCTCGGCGCCGAGGCGGCCGTCGTCGGCGAGGTGCGCACCGAGCCGCCCGGGATGGTCCTCGTCGAGACGGCCTTCGGAGGCCGCCGGGTGATGGACGTGCTGGTCGGCGACCCGCTCCCGAGGATCTGCTGAGGCGCCCGCCGTGCACGAGCTCTCCATCGCCGAGTACGTGGTCCGGATCGCCTGCGACCACGCCGGGCCGAGGGACGTGGCC
>CADCWC010000293.1 GCA_902806305.1 uncultured Thermoleophilia bacterium
CGGCGGGCACCGGCTGCCGACGACCCGACCGCTCGCCGGATCGGACCGCCACGACGGGTTCGCCCCGACCTGGTCGGACCGCCCGAGCGAGCAGCGACGGCTCGACCAGGAGCGGACGATCTGGTCGCCGTGGGGCTAGTCAGCGCGCCGACGCCGGCGGGCCCAGTCGCTCGGTCCCGATGCCGCTGATCACGAGTCGCTCCTTGCGGTCGCCGAGGAGCTGGGCCGTCCAGGTCGTCGCGCCGCCGTCGGCGAGCTCCACCGGCTCGCCGGTCGGACTCTCGGCGGTGATCAGCAGCGCCACGGCCGTGTAGTAGCCGCGTCCGCGGGTGCGCGTCTCGTCGACGACGACGTCGACGGTCGGGAACGTCGCCGTGAGCGGTGCGACGACCTCGCGACCGAGCGCCTCGACGAGCCGGGGGTCGTCGTCCAGGGCGGTCAGCGCCGCGCGGACGGCGTGCAGACCGTGCAGATCGGCGGTGTCCGCCACGAGCCGCAGGTGGAAGCCGACGTGCTCGGCGAGCGCGGCCGTCTCGAAGCGGTGCGAGCCGCCGTCCCGACCGGCGGTGACCAGGGCGAGCTGCGCGAAGTGCTGGCGGTAGGTCGGGTCCGTCCAGCGCTGCCCGCGCAGGGTCCGGTGCGCCGTGGCCAGACGGACCGTGGTCGACGGATCCCCCCGGTCGACGCCGCGCCGGCGCGCGGCCGCCTCGAGCGCGAGCACGTTCGTGGGATCCGAGACGACCTCCGTGCCACGGCCCGTGCTGACGACCCGGTTCTGGTCGATCGGCGCCACGGCCGCCACCGTCCCGAGCGGGCAGACCGGCGACAGGACGAGCGGCTCGAAGCCCGGCGGCAGCGCCTCGAGCGCGCGTCGCTCGACCTCCAGCAGCTCCGCGGCGCTCCCCTCGGCGGGTCGGACGAAGGCGTCGGCCCCATAGCGGGCCAGGACCTGTGCGGGTGAGAGCCGGCGGGCCTGCCGCCGGTGGACGGCGAGGAGCAGCGAGCGCAGGTCCGCCGGCGGCAGTCGGGCGCCGAGCAGGTCGGCCAGCCCAGGGACTCCGAGCTCGGCCTCGATGCGGCGGACGATCGCGTCGTCGTCCGTCACCGGAACCTCAGGACCCGACTCGCCGCGCCACCTCGCCGAGCAGCGCGACCACGTCCACGTCGTCGTGGAGCAGGTGTTGGAGCATCACACGCTCGACCCCGACCTCCCGATACGGCCCGAGCGCCGCCACGACGTCGTCGACCGTCCCGAGCAGCGCGTTCGGGCCGAGATCCTCGCGCAGGGCGGCCGCGCCGCCGTCGCCGAGACCGCGCCGCTCGGCCAGGAGCCGCGCCCGCGCCTCGAACTCGGACGCGTCCCGACCGACGACGCACGCCGTCATCAGCGACAGGCGCAGCGTGTCGACGTCACGGCCCGCCTCCTGCCAGGCCGCGCGCAGGCGCCCCGCTCCCGCCGACACGGCGTCGACGCTCGCGTAGACGAAGTTGTACTCGTCGGCCCAGCGGGCGGCCAGGGCGGCGCTGCGCCGCTTCGCGCCGCCGCCCATGATCAGCGGTGGGTGCGGCTCCTGGACGGGCTTGGGCAGGGCGTCGAGCGCGTCGACGCGGTAGTGCGTGCCGGTGAGCGTGAAGGGACCGGCGTCCCACGAGCGGTGGACGATCTCGAGCTGCTCGGCGAGGACGTCGAAGCGCTCGGAGACCGGCGGGAAGGCGAAGCCGTAGCGGTCGTGCTCGGCCTCCCACCAGCCCGCGCCGAGCCCGAGCTCGACCCGGCCGCCGGAGACGTGGTCGACCGTCGCGACCACCTTCGCGAGCTCGGACGGGTGCCGGAACGTGACCGGCGAGACCATCGTGCCGAGCCGGATCCCGGCCGTGACGGCGGCCAGGGCGGCGAGCGTGGCCCAGGCGTCGAGCGCGCCGCGCCCGGGTCGGTCCTCGACGGAGTAGTAGTGGTCCGAGCGGAACAGGCCCTCGAGGCCGTGCGCCTCGGCGGCCTGCGCCAGGGCCACCCACTGCGGCCAGGTGACGCCCTCCTGGCCCTCGATCATCAGGTTGACCCGCACGGGCTCCATCCTCTCAGGCGTCGACGCGGACGTGGCCCAGGCGGGCGGCACGACACAGTGTGTCGCAGGCGCCCACCCGGACGATCAGCGCGCCGACGAGGCGACGTCAGGCGCGGGTGGGTCCGTGGGCGTCGGCACGATCGGCGGGGACGGCGCGACGGGCGAGCGCGGCTTCGGCTCCGGTGCTCGGCCCGGCACCGGCACCTTGCGACTGATCTGGGCGCGGCGCCAGACGTCGAAGACCGGCTTGCGGCGGCCGTCGGCGAAGCGCAGGCCGCTCTGCCACGTGTGGTGCTGCCCCGGCCGGGCGAGCGGCTGGTCCTTGACGAGGAACCAGATCGCCACCCCGATGCGGGGATACCGGCGCAGGATCCGGAGGCTGTCGGCCAGGAAGCGCGCCTGCGCGCCCGGGCTGACGCCACGCCGGCTCGGCTGGGTCTGGAGCCCGAACTCGGTCAGCCAGACCGGCACCCGGCGTCGCGGCCAGAGCCGGTCCACCTCGCGGAGCACGTCGCCGATGTTGCCGATCGCCAGGTTCGGGGCACGCGTCACACGGCCGGCCACGCCCTCCTGGGCCCCCAGCCACGGCGCGACGTTGTAGGGGTGGACGGCCAGCACGTCGAAGCGCGGGCGGTAGGCGCGCATCAGGCGCAGGAAGCGGAGCGGCGCGTAGGGCAGCAGCCGGCCGCGCGCCCCGGCCAGGCCGGCCGCCACGACGACCTGGTCGAAGCGGTGCTGCCGACCGACGGCCTTGATCTCGTCGTGTCCGGCGTTCAGCAGCCGCACGTAGTTCCGGGCGTTGACGATCCTGCCCCGGGGCCCGGCGGGCTCACGCTGCGGGTAGAAGTAGACGTTCGGCTCGTTCCAGATCTGCCACTGGCTGACGCGGGGGAGCGGCTCCAGGCCGCCGGTCGGCCCGTCCGGGTCGAAGCTGCCGGAGTAGCGTTCCGCGGCCGCCGCCACGAAGTCGCGGAAGGCGCGCACGTCGGGCATCCCGACGATGCTCCGGACGCGCGTCCCGTAGGCCCACGACGGCGTCTGCCAGATCGTGACCAGGATCGGCACGCCCGCTGCGTCGGCGCGGCGGACGATGTAGTCCGCCATGTCCCACCGGTACGCCGCGTCGCCCGGGTTGCGCGGCCTGCGGGGTCGCGTGGGCGCGATCTCGGTCCAGAGCAGGTTGGTGCGCAGGACCTGCGGACGCAGCAGGCGCACGTCGGCGTCGAACAGCCGCGGCTGGAGCGTCGAGTACGCGGGATCCATGGCGCCGAGGCGCAGCGCGGAGGCCGGTGTGGCCGACCCGCCGAGCAGCGCGAGGACGACGACGGCGAGCAGGGACAGGCGGTGGGGGAGCGACATGCGACGTTCTTCGGCAGGGAGGGCGGGAAGGACGAGCGGCGGCGAAGGGTACCGGCTCGACCGGGCGGTGCCGCAGGTCGAGCCGGCGCGGTCGTCGTCAGGCCGTCAGCACGAGCGGCGCGCTCGGCGCCACGACCACGGTGTGCTCCACGTGGGCGGCCAGGGAGCCGTCGGCCGTGGCCACGGTCCAGCCGTCGTCGCGCGTCACGAGCGCTGGGCCACCGAGGCCGAGGATCGGCTCGATGGCGAGCACGAGGCCGTCATGGAGCGGCTCTCGGAGCCCTCGGACGTGCACGTTCGGGACGCTCGGCGGCTCCCACATCGTCCGCCCGACGCCGTGGCCGTGGAGCTCGCGGTAGACGGTCCCGCCGTGGCGGCGCGCGGTGCGCTCCGTCGCCGCTCCGATCGCGTTCAGCGGCGCCCCGGTCACGGCGGCGCCGACCGCCTCGCGCAGGCACGCGTGGGCGGCGCGCAGCAGCCGACGGGCGGCCGGCGTCGGCCTCCCGACCGGCACGGTGACGGCCGCGTCGGCGCAGAACCCGTCCAGGATCGGCGTCACGTCGAGGGTGACGAGGTCGCCGTCACACAGGCGTCGCGCCCCCGGCACCCCGTGGACGACCTCCTCGTTGACGGAGACGCAGATCGTCCCGGGGAAGCCGACCAGCGTGGCCGGCGCCGACGTCGCCCCGGCCCGCGCGAGCTCGCCCGCCGCGATCGCGTCGAGGGCGCCGGTGGTGACGCCCGGTCGGACGGCGTCCGTGAGGACCCGCAGCGTCCGCGCCACGAGGCCGCCGACGCGGCGCAGCCCGGCGAGCTCCTCGGCCGTCTCGATCGACATGCTCCGATCGTACCCGGCGCTCAGGCGCGGACGGCCCGACGCCCGACGAGCCGCCCGGCGCGCCCGCCGGAGGCGAGGTAGGAGCCGGCCAGGATCAGCACCAGGCCGGCGATCGTCCACGGCCCGATCGGCTCGTCGAGCAGGACGGCCCCGTACGTGACGGCGAAGCCGGGGCCGAGGTAGGCGATCACCGAGGCGCGGGAGGGGCCGACCTCGGCGTTCAGCGTGTAGAACAGCAGGAAGGCGAGGCCGGAGCCGCCGACGCCCAGGAGCAGCGTGGCGATCGCCGCCGAGGCGGACGGCGTCTCCGTCGGGGGAGCGGCCAGCGCGGCGGGCAGGACGAGCACGGCGCTGACGGCCATGGCGCCCGCGAGCGCGCCGATCGGCTGCACGTCGGCGAAGCGGTGCTTCAGCAGGAGCGCGCTGACGGCGTAGCCGAACGCGGCGAGCAGGACCAGCCCGCCGCCGAGGAGCACGTCCTCGCCGCCCGTGTCGAGGCCGAGCAGCGTGGCCACGCCGAGGAAGCCGACGACGACGCCCACGAGCCGGAGGCCGGACGCCCGCTCGGAGGGATCGAGCACGACGGCCAGCACCACGATGAAGAGCGGCGCGGCGGCGACCAGGATGCCCGCGAGCGCCGAGGAGATCCGCTGCTCCGCCCAGGCGATCAGGAGGCTCGGACCGGCGAGCTGCGAGACGGCGAGCAGGAGCACCCACCCGGGACGGCGCCACAGGGGCGCGAGGGCGCCCCGCCGCACGGCCAGCGGGACGAGCAGCGTGGAGGCGAGCGCCGTGCGGGCGAAGGCCACGCCGCCCGGCGACAGCCACTCGAGGCTGTACTTGATCAGCACGTACGACGCGCCCCACAGGGACGCCGTCGTCAGGAGCAGCGTGAGCGAGCGACGGGACACAGGAGGGGGACGACGGAGCGCGGCGCGACGTGAGCCCGCCGTGCGGACTACATCAGGGTGTACTCGGGGCCGCTGCCGCCCTCGGGCGGCGTCAGCCTGCCGCCCTTCGCGCCGATCGCACCGCACTGGACGCAGTTCGACGGCGCCATCCGCAGCGCGACCGTGCCGTCCGCGGTCTCGGTCCCCTCGTCGAGCTCGTAGACG
>CADCWC010000294.1 GCA_902806305.1 uncultured Thermoleophilia bacterium
CCACACGGACTGCCGCGTCGTTCGAGCTGGCCGCGAAGCGCCTGTCGGCGGACGTCGTGAGCCTGAAGGCGTCGGGGTCGAGCGTCGACAAGGGCGAGTCACTCAAGGACACCATCCTCACGCTCGACGCCTACGGTCCGGACGTGGTCGTGCTCCGCCATCCGCACGCCGGGGCCGCGTCGCTCACGACCCGGTGGACGGGTGCGCACGTCGTCAACGCGGGCGACGGCAAGCACCAGCACCCGACCCAGTGCCTGCTCGACCTCTACAGCATCCGCGAGGCCGTCGGCCGCCTCGAGGGCCTGCACGTGGCGATCGTCGGGGACGTGCTCCACTCGCGGGTGGCGCGGTCGGCGATCGAGGGATTCACGACGATGGGGATCGACGTGACGCTCGTCGGACCGCCGACGCTGCTGCCCCGCGGCATCGAGGCCACCGGCGTGCGGGTCTCGACCGACATCGCGGCGATCGCCGACGCGGACGTGGTCTACGTGCTGCGCATGCAGCAGGAGCGCATGGAGGCGGGCGCCGCCTACGTGCCGTCGCTGCGCGAGTACGCGGCCCGCTGGGGTGTGACCCGTGCGCGCCTGCGGCCCTCCCAGCTCGTGATGCACGCCGGGCCGATGAACCGGGGCGTCGAGATCGCGGGCGACGTCGCCGACTCGGCGGGCTCTCTGGTGCTGCGCCAGGTCTCCGCCGGCCTGGTCGTGCGGATGGCCGTGCTCTACGACCTGATCACGGCGCCGGTCGTCGGCGAGCCGAGCCGCCCGCGCGCCGCCGAGCCGGTGGGGGCGGTGCGATGACGCCCGTGCTCGTCCGACGGCCCGCGCGCCCGGCGAGCCTGCTGCTGCGCGGCGGACGGCTCGTCGACCCCGGCGAGGGGCTCGACGACGTCCTCGACCTGCTCGTGGACGAGGGGCGCATCGCCGCCGTCGGCCCGGACCTCGAGCTGCCCGACGGGGTCGAGGAGGTCGACGCGGCCGGCGCCACCGTGCTCCCCGCCTTCGTCGACCCCCACGTCCACCTGCGGGCGCCGGGGCAGGAGCACAAGGAGGACCTCGAGTCGGGCACGCGCGCGGCGGCCGCGGGCGGCTACGGCGTCGTGCTGTCGATGCCGAACACGGAACCGGTGCTCGACTCGGGCGCCGTCCTCTCGGCCCTCCTCGAGCGCGCGGCGGTCGAGGCCTGCGTGCCGGTCGGCTTCCTGGGCGCCGTCTCGCTCGGCCAGCGGGGCGAGCAGCTGACGGAGATGGGCGACCTGGCCGACCGCGGCGCCTGGGGCTTCACGGACGACGGCCGGCCGGTCGAGTCGGCCGGGCTGCTCCGGCAGGCGTTCCGCTACGCGGGCCCGCTCGGCCTGCCGGTGGCGCTGCACCTCGAGGACCGGAGCCTGACGCGCGGCGGGCACATGCACGAGGGCGCCGTCTCGGCGGGCCTCGGGCTCGGCGGCTGGCCGTCCGTGGCCGAGAGCGCGCTCGCCGCCCGCGACCTGCGTCTGGCCCGCTACGAGGACGCCCGCGTGCACCTCCAGCACCTGTCCTGCCGCGCGTCCGTCGAGGAGGTCGCCTGGGCCCGCGCCGTCGGCGTGCGCGTGTCGTGCGAGGCGACGCCGCACCACCTGACCCTGACGGACGACGCGGTGCGCTCCCTCGACTCGAACCTGAAGATGAACCCGCCGCTCGCCTCGGCCGACGACCGCGCCGCGCTGATCGACGGCGTCCGCGACGGCACGATCGACGTGATCGCCACGGATCACGCGCCGCACGCGCCGGAGGACAAGGAGGTGCCGTTCGAGGCGGCCGCGTTCGGCGTGACCGGCCTGGAGACGGCGTTTCCGGTGCTGCTGACAGAGCTCGTCCGGCCCGGCGTCCTCCCGCTCGGCACGGTCGTGGCCCGGATGACGACCGGACCGGCCCGGGCCTTCGGGATCGACCCGCCGCGGCTCACGGTGGGCACGACGGCGGCCTTCGCGCTCTGGGACCTGGAGGACAGCTGGACCGTCCGGCCCGAGCGCTTCCTGTCCCGCAGCGCCAACTCCGCGTTCCTCGGCCGGCGGCTGCACGGGCGCTGCCTGCTGACGGTGGCGGACGGCTCGGTGGCGTTCCGGGAGGCCGACGTCTCGCTGCTCGGACGGACGGCGGCGCGATGATCGACGGCGCCGACTACGTGCTGCTCGAGGACGGCCTGCTGCTCGAGGGCGAGGGGCTCGCGGCGGAGGGCCGCGCGCTCGGCGAGGCGGTGTTCACCACCGGCATGACGGGCTACCAGGAGACGCTGACCGACCCGTCCTTCGCCGAGCAAATCCTGACCTTCAGCGCCCCGATGATCGGGAACTACGGCGTCGAGGCCGCGGAGGCGGAGTCGGACCGGGTCCAGGTGCGGGCCATGATCTGTCGGGAGGCGCGGGACGCGACGCCGCAGGGTCGCACGGGGCTCCTGACGTGGCTGACGGCGCTCGGCGTCCCCGTCCTCGCGGGCGTCGACACGCGCCTGCTCGTGCGGCACCTCCGCGACCGCGGCGCCATGCGCGGCGCGGTCGTCACGGACGGCTCCGATCCGGACGAGGTCCGCGCCGCGATCGCCGCCGCGCCCGCCATGGGCGGTCAGGACCTGGCGGCCGGCGTCTCGCGCGCGCGGCGGGAGGTCCGGCCGGCCGCGGCCGCCCGGGCCCGCGTCACCGTCATCGACTACGGCGCCAAGGACTCGATCGCGCGGCTCCTGGCCGAGGCGGGCGCCCACGTCACGGTGCTGCCCCACGACGCCACCCCGGCCGACGTGGCGGCGTCCCGACCCGACGGCGTGCTGCTCGCGAACGGGCCCGGCGATCCGGCCGCGATGGACGACCACGTGCGGCACGTGGCGGGCATGACGGAGCTCGGCGTGCCGCTCTTCGGCATCTGCCTCGGGCATCAGCTGCTCGCCCGCGCGCTCGGCCTCGACACGTTCAAGCTGCGGTTCGGCCACCGCGGCGCGAACCACCCGGTGCTCGAGCGTGAGACGGGTCGGGTGCTCGTGACCTCGCAGAACCACGGCTTCGCGGTCGCGCCGCCGACCGACCGGCCCGCCGTGGTCGTGACGCACGAGTCGCTCTACGACGGTACCGTCGAGGGCCTGCGGCTGCAGGGCCGGCCGATCTGGTCCATGCAGTTCCACCCGGAGGCGTCGCCCGGCCCGCACGACGCGCGCGACGCCCTGGTGCGCTTCGTCGACCGGGCCGAAGCGGCGGCCGTGGCCGGCCGGCAGGAGGTGGGACATGCCACGCCGTGACGACCTGCGGCGGATCGCCGTCATCGGCTCCGGGCCGATCGTGATCGGGCAGGGCTGCGAGTTCGACTACTCGGGCGTCCAGGGGCTCCGCGTCCTGCGCAGCGAGGGCTACGAGACGATCCTCATCAACTCGAACCCGGCCACGATCATGACCGACCCCGGCTGGGCCGACCGCACGTACATCGAGCCGCTCGACCTCGAGGGCATCTCGGGCGTCCTGCGCCGCGAGCGGCCCGACGCGCTCCTGCCGACGCTCGGCGGTCAGACGGCGCTGAACGCGGCCATGGAGCTCCGGCGGGCCGGGGTCCTGGACGAGCTCGGGATCGAGCTGATCGGCGCCTCGGCGCACGCCATCGAGACGGCCGAGGACCGGGAGCTGTTCGGGCAGGCGATGGACCGGGTCGGGCTGCGCACCGCCCGCTCCACGATCATCCGCTCCGTGGCCGAGGCGGAGGCCGCGGTGCGTGAGGGGCCGCTGCGGCTCCCCCTCGTGATCCGGCCCGCCTACACCCTCGGCGGGCACGGCGGCGGCTTCGCGACGACGCCCGAGGAGCTCCGGCACCACGTCGGCCGCGGCGTGGCGGAGTCGCGCATCGGCCAGGTGCTGCTCGAGGAGTCGCTGCTCGGCTGGGGCGAGTTCGAGCTCGAGGTGATCCGTGACCGTGCGGACAACGTGGTGATCGTCTGCTCGATCGAGAACCTCGACCCGATGGGCGTGCACACCGGCGACTCGGTCTGCGTCGCGCCCGCCATGACGCTGTCCGATCGCGAGTACCAGTCGCTCCGCGACGCCGCGGCCACGGTCATCCGCGCCGTCGGCGTCGACACCGGCGGCTCGAACGTCCAGTTCGCCGTCAACCGCGAGACGGGCGAGGTCGTCGTCATCGAGATGAACCCGCGCGTCTCGCGGTCGTCGGCGCTCGCCTCGAAGGCCACGGGCTACCCGATCGCCAAGGTGGCCGCCAAGCTCGCCGTCGGCTACACGCTGGACGAGATCCCGAACGACCTGACCGGCACGACGCCCGCCTCCTTCGAGCCGACCCTCGACTACGTCGTGACGAAGATGCCCCGCTTCGCGTTCGAGAAGTTCGCGGGCGCCGACGAGCGGCTGACGACGGCCATGAAGTCGGTCGGCGAGGTGATGTCCATCGGTCGCACGTTCTGCGAGTCGTTCGGCAAGGGGCTGCGGAGCCGCGAGCTCGACGGGCCGACGCGGGACGACGGTCCGCTCGACGTGCCGCTCTACGACCGCTACGACACGCTGCTCAACCGGCTGCGGCGCGGCGAGGCGCCGGAGCGGCTGGCCGCCGAGTCGGGCGTGCACCCGTGGTTCGTGGACGAGCTCACGCGGATGGTGGCCGTGGAGGCCGAGTTCCAGCGGCGGTCGCCGGGACAGATCAGCGCCGAGGAGTGGCGCTACGCCAAGCAGCACGGCATCTCCGACGCCCGGCTGGCCACGATCATGGACGTCGACGAGCGGCGCGTCCGCGAGGCCCGCACGGCGGTCGGGGTGCGCCCCGTCTACAAGTGCGTCGACTCCTGCGCCGGCGAGGTCGAGGCCCGCAGCACCTATCGCTACTCCACCTACGACCGCGAGGACGAGCCCGCCGACGACGAGCGCCCGAGCATCGTCATCCTCGGCTCGGGCCCGAACCGGATCGGCCAGGGCCTCGAGTTCGACTACTGCTGCGTGCACGCCGTCCACACCTTCCGCGCGCTCGGCTACGCGGCCGTGATGATCAACTGCAACCCCGAGACGGTCTCGACCGACTACGACACCTCGGACCGGCTCTACTTCGAGCCGCTGACGATCGAGGACGTGCTCGCCGTCATCGAGCGGGAGCAGCCGATGGGCGTGGTGATCCAGTTCGGCGGCCAGACGCCGCTCCGCCTGGCCGAGAAGCTGCTCGAGGCGGGCGTGCCGATCCTGGGCACGCCCTTCGGGGCGATCGACCTGGCCGAGGACCGGCTGCGCTTCGGCGAGCTCCTGCGGTCGATCGGCCTGCGCGCCCCGGAGTGGGCGATCGCCGACGACGTGGAGGCCGCCGTGGCCGCGGCTGGCCGCATCGGCTACCCCGTGCTGGTCCGGCCGAGTTACGTCCTCGGCGG
>CADCWC010000295.1 GCA_902806305.1 uncultured Thermoleophilia bacterium
CCAGCCGCCCGTGGACGCCGAGCACCTCCCCCGCGCCCGCGAGCCCGGCGAACAGCCCCGAGATGGCCATCGCCAGCACGATCGAGCGCCGCACCGAGACGCCCCCGTAGCGAGCCGCCTCGGGGTTGTAGCCGACGGCGCGCACCTCGTAGCCGAGCGTCGTGCGGTTCAGGATGGCCCAGTACGCGACGGCGGCGGCGAGGGCGACGACGAGGCCGATGTGCACACCCTGGACGTCCCCCCAGAGGACGGGGTACATCGTGTTCTCCGGCAGCACCGCCGAGGCGGGTTGGCCGCCGGTCGCGAGCCGGCCGCCCGAGCCGACGAGGTAGGCGCCGATAGCGACGGCGATGAAGTTCAGCATGATCGTGGAGATGACTTCGTGGGCCCCGCGGAATGCCTTCAGGGCGCCCGGCAGCCCGCCCCACAGCATGCCGCCCAGCGCGCCCGCCAGCGCGCCGACGAGCACGCCCGTCGCGCCGCCCACCTCGCGTGCTACGACGTAGGCGGCCACGGAACCGATGATGAGCTGGCCGTTGCCGCCGATGTTGAACAGGCCGCAGCGGAACGCGAACGCGACGGCCAGGCCGGTCAGGATCAACGGCGTCCAGGTCACGAGCGTGGCGATCAGGAAGAACTCCGCGAGCTGCGCGTTGACGTCGAACGGGTTGCCGGGCAGGAACTGGAACGGCCAGTCGAGGCCCGCGCCGACGAAGAGGCTGCGGTAGACGGCGAACGGGTTGCCGCCCGCGAGCACCACCACGAGGCCGCCGACCACGAACGCCAGGAGGACGGTCAGGACGGGCGTGAGGAGCCCGCGCAGCACCCTCACGCCGCGGTCTCCTCCCGGGCCCGCGCGCCGCCCGTCATCGCGAGACCGAGCTCCTGCTCGTTCGTCTCCCCGGCGCGCCGCTCGAGCACGATCCGGCCCTCGTACAGGACCAGGATGCGGTCGGCCACGTTGAGGATCTCGTCGAGCTCGAACGACACGAGCAGGACGCCTCGGCCGGCGTCGCGCTGCTCGATCAGCCTGCGGTGCACGAACTCGATCGCGCCCACGTCGAGGCCGCGCGTCGGCTGGGCGGCGAGCAACAGGCGCGGATCGGCCTGGATCTCCCGGGCCAGGACGATCTTCTGCTGATTGCCGCCGGACAGCTGGCCGGCGCGGGTCGTCGGGTCGCCGCCACGCACGTCGTACTGGCTGATGAAGCGACGCACCCGCTCGACCATCGCGGTCGGCCGGAGCCAGCCGCTCCGGGCCACGGGCGGCCGGCCGTAGTCGTGGAGCACGGAGTTCTCGGCCAGGGAGAAGTCGAGGATCAGCCCGTGGCGGTGGCGGTCCTCGGGGATGTGGCCGACACCCGCGTCGGATGCCTCGCGGGGCGAGGCGGTGGTGACGTCGCGACCCTCCAGCAAGATGCGCCCACCGGACGGCTTCCGCATCCCGGCGATCGCCTCGACGAGCTCCGTCTGGCCGTTGCCGTCGACGCCGGCGATGCCGACGATCTCGCCCGCGCGCACGTCCAGCGAGAGCGTCCGGACCGCCTCCAGACCGCGATCGTCCTCGACCTGCAGCTCCTCGATGACGAGCACCGCGTCGCCCGGGGTGGCCGGGGTGCGGTCGACCGACAGGAGCACGTCGCGGCCGACCATCAGCTCGGCGAGCTGCTGCTCGGTCGCGCCCGCCGCCTCGACCGTCGCGACCTTGCGTCCACGGCGGAGCACGGTGATCCGGTCGGCGACCTCGAGCACCTCGTCGAGCTTGTGCGTGATGATGATGATCGACGTGCCGCGGGCCTTCAGGCCCTCGAGCACGCCGAACAGGTCGCGCGCCTCCTGCGGCGTCAGGACAGCGGTCGGCTCGTCCAGGATCAGCACCTTCGCCTCGCGGTAGAGCGCCTTCAGGATCTCGGCGCGCTGCTGCATGCCGACCCCGATGTCCTCGACCTTGGCCGAGGGATCGACCCGGAGCCCGTAGCGGTCGGACAGCTCCCGGACCCGGGCCTCGCCCGCCTCCAGGTCGAGGAACGGGCCGCGTGTCGGCTCGGCCCGCAGGACGATGTTCTCGGCCACCGTCATGACCGGGATCAGCATGAAGTGCTGGTGCACCATCCCGATCCCGAGCCGGATGGCGTCCGCCGACGAGCTGAGCCGCACCGGACGGCCGTCGACCAGGATCTCGCCCTCGTCGGCGTCGTACAGCCCGTAGACGACGTTCATCAGCGTCGACTTGCCGGCCCCGTTCTCGCCGAGCAGCGCGTGGACCTCACCCGGTCGCAGCTCGAAGTCGACGCCCTCGTTGGCCGCCAGGGCGCCGAACCGCTTGGTGATGCCGCGGAGCTCGAGCGCCGGCGTGACGCTCGAGCTCCGCGGGGCTTCCACCGGTGGGACCGGCTCCGACACCTCTACTCGACGGTGTCGTTGACGGTGATCTCGCCGTTCTTGATCTTGTCCGCCTGCGCCTGGACCTCGTCCTGGATCTCCTGCGGGACGGACTCGTGGATGCTGGCGATGCCGACGCCCTCCTCGGCCAGGCCGAAGGCGACGTCCTCACCACCCTTGAAGGACCCGTCCTGGACCGACTTCGCGGTGCGGAACACCGCCTGGTCGACGACCTTGATGGCCGAGGCCAGCACGCGGTCGTTGACGTCCTTCTGGTCCTTGTCGACGCCGATGCCCCAGACGCCCTTCTCCTTGGCCGCCTCGAGCGCGCCGAGGCCGCAGCCGCCCGCGACCTGGAAGACGGTGTCGGAGCCCTGGCCGATCTGCGAGTTCGCGAGCTCCTTGCACTTGTCCTGGGCCACGAAGTCCTGCGAGTAGCCGTTGAGCGTCTTGATCTCCGGGAACGCGTCCTTCGCGCCCTGCTGGTAGCCCGCGATGAACTTGTCGACCGGCGGGATCTTCAGGCCGCCGACGGACGAGATCGTGTTCTTGTCCGTCATGCCCTCGAAGCCGCCCTGCTTGTGCAGCGCGCCCGCCAGGTAGCCGACCAGGTAGCCGGCCTCGTTCTCCTTGAAGACGAGCCCCGCGACGTTGGGGACGCCCGCGAGCGCCTCGTCGGTGACGGACGCGTCGACGATGGCGAAGTTGATGTCTGGGAACTTCTTGGCCACGTCGCCGATCGACTTCGTCATCAGGAAGCCGACGCCGATGATGAGGTCGTACTCCTGGGCCGCGAAGTACTGCAGGTTCGGGACGTAGTCGGTGTCGGCCTTCGACTCCCGGACCTCGACCTGCGCGCCGAGCTCGGAGGCGGCCTGCTGCAGGCCGGTGTTGGCGAGCTCGTTGAAGCCCTTGTCGTTCAGTCCGCCGACGTCGGTGACGAGACCGACCTTGATCGGCTCGCCCGTCGCCGCGGCGGTCGACTCGGCGCTCTCCGTGGCCTCCGTCGTGGCGTCGGTGTCGCCGCCCGCGCCGGCCGCCGCCGTCACGGACTCGGCCACGGACGCCGCGCTGTCGGTCGCCTCGTCCTCGCCGCCGCACGCCGCCGCCACGAGCGCCATGAGCAGCATGGCGACCCACAACACCATCACACGCCTGATACGTCTCAACGTCTCCTCTTTCCTGTTCGTCCCGTCGCCGGTCATCGCCCCTAGGACGAGTCGCCCACCACGAAGGTTAGGCTCGCGACCGGACGGGGGCAACAGCGACCGGACCCGACGCGGCCACGGGCTCCGTGGACGCCGCTCGGGTCAGCCGGACCGCCCGAGCAGGTAGCGGTCGCGGAGCGTCCCGCAGAACCAGGCCACGAACCCGAGGAACACGGCCACGAACACGACGTAGACCGTCTCGGTCGTGAACGAGGCCGAGGCGGAGGACGTGTCGTCCTGGCGGCGGACGAACTCCGCCGGCAGCAGGAGCAGCAACGGCAGCGACGCCCCGAGCGCCGCGGGGCGGGCGCCGAACGTGAACCCGAGCACGATCGGGACGACGAAGGCGAGCACGCCGAACGGCTGGGCGTCCGATCCGCCGACGTAGACGCCGAAGGCCAGGAGGCCGTACGCGGCGAGGCCCGCGAGGCACGCGAGGACGGTGAGACGGCGGTCGCGGTCGGCCACCCCGGCATGGTACCGGCGCTCGTCGACGTGCCCGGGCGGGCGGGATCCGGCAGGCCGTGCGTCCCGCGCGGGTCGGGCGGCGTGCCCGCTCAGGCGTCGACGCCGGTCGGCGCGCCGGCGCCCAACAGGCGCGGCAGGTCGGCCTCGGTGATCAGCACCTGGCGCGCCTTCGAGCCCTCGTAGCCCGAGATCACGCCGCGGCGCTCGAGCATGTCGATCAGCCGGCCCGCGCGCGTGTAGCCCACCCGGAGCCGGCGCTGGATCAGCGACACCGAGGCCGTCTCGTGGTTGACGACCAGGCGGATGGCGTCGTCGAGCATCGGGTCCTCGTCGGCCGACAGCCGGCCGTCATCGTTGTTGTCGTCCGACGCCACGATCTCCGGCAGCTCGAGCAGCTCGGCCTCGAACTCGGGCTCGGCCTGGCGCCGGCACTGCTCGACGACGAGCGCGATCTCCTCCTCGGTCACGTAGGCGCCCTGGACGCGCTGCAGCCGGGACGTGCCGGGGCCCCGGAACAGCATGTCGCCCTGGCCGAGCAGGCTCTCGGCGCCCGGCGAGTCGAGGATCACGCGCGAGTCGGTCATGCCCGACACGGCGAACGCGATCCGGCTCGGGACGTTGGCCTTGATCATGCCGGTGATGACGTCGACGGACGGCCGCTGCGTGGCGAGCACCAGGTGGATCCCGACGGCGCGCGACTTCTGGGCCAGCCGGATGATCGCGTCCTCGACCTCGGCCGGGGAGACCATCATCAGGTCGGCGAGCTCGTCGATCACGACCAGGATGTGGGGCAGCGTCTCGCGGCCCTTCTCGCGGCGCATGCGGTTCAGCTCGCCGAGGTTCCGCGCCCGGGCCGTGCCCATC
This sequence comes from uncultured Thermoleophilia bacterium, assembly GCA_902806305.1. Taxonomy (GTDB): domain Bacteria; phylum Actinomycetota; class Thermoleophilia; order Gaiellales; family F1-60-MAGs149; genus CADCWC01. The sequence continues at coordinate 4,923 of CADCWC010000295.1, forward strand.
ACCTCGTAGCGGCGCTCCATCTCCCCGACGATGTTGAGCAGCACCGCCGCTGCGCCCTTCATGTTCGTGACGACGGGCGTCAGCAGGTGCGGGATCGCCTCGTAGTGGTTGAGCTCGACCTTCTTCGGGTCGATCAGGATCAGCCGCGCCTGCTCCGGCGTGGCGTGCAGCAGGATCGACACCAGCATCGCGTTCAGGCAGCCCGACTTGCCCGAGCCGGTCGTGCCCGCCACCAGCAGGTGCGGCATCTTCGCCAGGTCCGCGTGCACGTTGTTGCCCGCGATGTCCTGGCCGAGCCAGACCGTGAGCGGGCTCGAGCCGGGCGGGAACGGCCCGTGGATGTCGCCGAGCGTCACCATGTTCGGGCTCAGGTTGGGGACCTCGACGCCCACCGCCTGCTTGCCGGGGATCGGGGCCAGGATGCGGATCTCGGTGGTGGCGAGC
>CADCWC010000296.1 GCA_902806305.1 uncultured Thermoleophilia bacterium
ACAGGAGCTTGTCGAGGTTGCCGGCGGCGATCGCGTCGAGGTCCAGGTCCGCCTCCGTGGCGATCTGGGCGACATACCACAGGACGTCCCCGAGCTCCTTGGCCAGGCCCGCGCGCCGCTCGGCGGACAGCACGCCGGCGTCGTCGCGCACCATCTTCTTGATCTTCTCGGCCACCTCGCCGGCCTCGCCGCAGAGCCCGAGCGTCGGGTAGAGGAGGTTCGCGCCGGCGCCGGGGTACACCGCCGTCGTGCGGGACCGCTCCTGGTAGTCGGACAGCTCCATCGGCCCGAACCTACCCGACGGCCGTACCCGACACGATGCCGCCTCCACTGCCCATCACCGCCGACCTCGACGTCCCGGACGCCCGTCCGGAGGTCGTCCACGCGCTGCTCACCGACATCGCCGCGTGGCGCCTGTGGTCCCCCCACGTGGCGTCCGTCGCCCCCGACCACGGGACCGTGCGGGGCGGGCAGACGGTGTCCACGCGGGCCTTCTTCTCGCCGGCCGTCACGCCCATGCACGTCGACTGGGTGCGGCCGGGGGAGGGCATGGGCTGGCACTCGCGGGCGGCCGGCCACCGCCTGACGTACGAGAACCGGGTGGAGCCGCTGCCCCGGGGCGGCACGCGCATCGCGTTCTCGGCCCGGGTGGACGGGCCGGCGGCAGGACTCGTGACCGCGCTCGCGGCGCCGATCAGCCGGCTGGGGATGCGGCGGCGGATGACCCGCCTCGCGCGCCTGGCGCTGCTCGTGCAGCGCCAGGCGGCGGGGGCAGGACCGGCCGGCGGCTAGGAGCCGCCGACGAAGCCGGCCGACTGCAGGTACTGGCGGGCGGCGTCCGCGGGCTTGGCCTTGTCGACGTCCACGCGGGCGTTGAGCTCCTGCATGACCTTCTCGGTCAGCGGCTTCTGGACGCGCTCGATGACCTCCTGGCCCTCGGGTCCGAGCTTCTCCACAGCGTCGTTGCGCATGGCGAACGTGACGTTGTACGGCGGGAAGAACTTCTGGTCGTCGTCCAGGACGACGTACTTCCCGCTCGCCAGGTCGCCGTCCGTCGTGAAGACGAAGGCGACGTCGGCATCGCCCGAATCGAGCACTTGGTACTTCTGGTTGCTGGAGACGAACTTGTCGAACTTCATGTCGTAGGTCTCCTGGACGCCGAGCAGGCAGTCCTGGCGCTGACGGCACTCGGGGAAGCCGTTGATGCTCAGCTTGCTCGCGTTCGGCTTGAGGTCGCTGATCTTGGTCGGGTTGCCGACCGCGGCGGCGCCCTCCTTCGTCATGCCGAGGCGGTACGTGTTCTCGAACGGCGTGGGCGGCAGCGCGGTGATGTTGTTCTCCGCGTAGCCGGCCTTCGCCTGCTCGAACGCCTCCATCGCGTCGCGCGGCACGTCGGCCGTCTTGACGTCGAAGAACGAGGTCAGCGCGGTGCCCGTGTACTCGGGGTACGCGTCGATCTCGCCGGCCTCGAGGGCCTTGTTGGCGATGATCTCCGACCCCAGGTCGAGCTGGCGCTCGACCTTGAAGCCCGCGGCCTCGAGGGCCTGGGCGTAGATCTCCGCGAGCACGTACTGCTCCGTGAAGTTCTTGGACCCGACCGTCAGCGTCTTGCCCTCGGCGCCCGCGATCGGCTTGATCTGGGTGGAGGAGGCCTCCTCCTGGGCAGGCTCGGCGGCGGCCCCGCCACCGCCCGCGGCGGGCTCCTCGTCATCGCCGCCGCACGCGGCGAAGGCGATGGCGAGCACGGTCGCCGTAAGAAGGGTGAACAGGGGATGGGACCGTCTCATGTGGTGCTCCTCGTGGGGATGGGGAACTTCAGCGCGAAGCGGCGCGCCTTCGGGCGCTGGCCGACCTTGAGGCCCTTCGGGGTCACGGCGCGCTGCAGGGCGGCGAAGGCCCCGTCGGCGCCCAGCGTGACCAGGGCCACGACGATGCACGAGCCGAGCTGGCCTGCGGTGCCGTAGACGTTGGGGGAGATGATGGGCCGGCCGAGCGTGTCGACGTTGGCCAGGGGCGCGATGGTGGCGGTGGCGATGACCGACACGAGCGCGATCCGGATGCCGTTCATGATCGTCGGCAGCGCGAGCGGCAGCTCGACGCGCGTGGCGATCTCCGTGCCGGTCAGGCCGACGCCGCGCGCGGCGTCCACGGTCTCGGGGTCCACGCCGCGGACCCCGACGTAGGCGTTCGTGAGGATCGGCGGGATCGCGAGCAGGACGAGGGCGGCGCAGACGTTCGTGAAGCCGACGCCGAGGAAGGCGATGAAGAAGACGATGAGCCCGAGCGCGGGCACGGCCCGCCCGATGTTCGAGATGCTCGTGGCCAGGAACTGGAAGCGCCCGATGTGCCCCAGCCAGATCCCGAGCGGTAGCGCGATGGCGGTGGCGATGAGCGTCGCGGTGAAGGACAGCAGCAGGTGGGTGGAGGTGAAGTCCCAGATCTCGCCGAGCCCGCCGACCCGGACGGTCCCGGCCTGGGACTCGCGCTCCTTGAAGATGAACTCGATGGCGTCCCCGAAGGGGCCCAGCGCGGCGTGGATCATCGGCTCACCGCCCGCTGCCAGGGGGTGAGCGCCCGCTGCACGGCGAGCACCGCGAGCTCCAGGGCGGCGGCCAGCAGGATCATCAGCACGGAGGCGGCGACGACGTTCCCGCGGAAGCGCGGGTCGGCGAAGATCGACTGCCCCAGGCCGCCCGCCCCGGCGAAGAAGGCGAAGCCGGCGATCCCCACCGTCGAGGACGCCGCGATGCGCAGCCCGGCGAAGATCGTCGGCAGCGCCATGGGGAGCTCGACGCCGAAGAGGATCTGCCGCGAGCTCATGCCCATGCCCTGCGCCGCCTCGACCGTCCCCTGCGGCACCTCCCGCAGCCCGGTCAGGACGTTGCGGAAGATGAGGACCTGCGTGTAGGCGGTGAGCGCGACCACGGCAGTGGCGAAGCCGCGCCCCGTGACGTTGATGAGGATGAGGTAGAAGGCGATCGACGGGATCGTGAACAGGATGCTCACGAAGGCGAGGAACGGCGGGGCGAGCTTGGGATAGCGGTGGGCGAGCATCGCCAGGCCCGTGGCCAGCACGAACCCGATGGCGAGTGGTATGACGCTCAGCAGGACGTGCTCCCACAGCGGGTTCAGGTAGTCCGTGAAGTTGTCGACGATCCAGCCGGGACAGAGCTCGTTGTTGCCGGGGCAGCGGTCGGCCGCGCCCTGGCGGTCGCCGAAGAAGTCGTCCGAGAGCTGCGCCAGGACCGGCGTGACGGCCAGGCCGCTCACGAGCGCGCCAGGTCCGAGCCGGAGCCGGAGCTCAGGCCGTCGGCCGTGGCGCGGCCGTCGTGGGCGGCCGACTCCCGGGCGAGCTCCGTCGCGGTCGGGACGTGGCCGCCCGTCGCGGCGAGCGCGTGGCCGACCGCCTCCAGGGAGAGGATGCCGCGCACGGCGCCTGCCTCGTCGACCACCGGCCCGTAGCGGGTGTCGGCCGCGAGCAGGTCGGAGAGCGCGTCGCGCAGGATGTCGTCCATCTCGACGATGGGGTCGGCGGACGAGCGCAGGTCCTCCACGATCCGCTCGCCGGACAGGGCCCGGTCCGACAGCCAGCCCTTCGGGCGGCCGCGGTCGTCCACGAGCAGGAGGTACGGGAGGTCGGCGTCGGCGAGCTTGGCCTTCGCGGCGGCGCTGTCCTCGCCGGTGCGCACCGTGGCCGCCTTCCACAGGTCGATGTCGCGCACGCGCTGCAGCGCGAGGCGCTTGAGCGCGCGGTCGGCGCCGACGAAGTCCTCGACGAACTTGTCGGCGGGGTACATGAGCAGCTCGGAGGGCGTCGCGTACTGGGCCAGGTGCCCGCCCTCCTTGAGGATCGCGATCTTGTCGCCCATCTTGATCGCCTCGTCGATGTCGTGGGTGACGAACACGACGGTCTTGCGCAGCTCGCCCTGCAGACGCAGGAACTCGTTCTGCAGGCGCTCGCGGTTGATCGGGTCGATCGCGCCGAACGGCTCGTCCATGAGCAGGAGCGGCGGGTCGGCGGCGAGCGCCCGCGCCACGCCGACGCGCTGGCGCTGGCCGCCCGACAGCTGGGCGGGGTAGCGGCGGCCCAGCGAGCGGTCCAGGCCGATCAGGTCGAGCAGCTCCTCCACGCGGGCCTTCGTGCGGGTCTTGTCCCAGTTCAGGAGCTTGGGGACCGTGGCGATGTTGTCCGCGATGGTGCGGTGGGGGAAGAGGCCGATCTGCTGGATCGCGTACCCGACCTCCCGCCGCAGCTCCGCCGGCCGGCGCTCCATGACGGAGCGCCCGTCCAGGAGGATCTCTCCGCTCGTCAGGTCGATCATCCGGTTGACGAGCCGCATCGCCGTCGTCTTCCCGCATCCCGAGGGGCCGACGAGGACGCAGATGTCCCCGGCCTCCACCCGGAACGAGAGGTCGGCGATGGCCGGCTTGTCCGCGCCCGGATACTGCTTGTGGACGTGACGGAACTCGAGCGTTGCCGCCTGCATGGGGAGAAACCCTACTCAGGCAGCCCCGCGGCGGCGCAAGCGGAGCGGTGCGTCGCGTCCTCCAGGGCGTCGTCGAGCGGCGCCAGCGCCGCCTCGAGCCCGAGCGCCCGGCGGATGAGCCAGTCCGCCAGCCAGGCGTTCTTGGGCAGCAGCGGGCCGTGCAGATACGTCCCCAGGACGTTGCCCCGGCGCACGCCCTCGAAGCCCGACGCCCCCGTGTTCCCGTGGCCGCGCAGGACGCGCCCGAGCGGCTCGGCTCCCGGGCCGAGGTGGGTGCGCCCGCCGTGGTTCTCGAAGCCCGCCAGGACCCGGGGGCCTGGCGTGCCGGGCAGGTCCACCTCGATGGCCACGTTGCCGACGAGCCGGCCGCCCGTCCCGCCGTCGGCGCGGATCGTGTGCAGGTCCACGAGGCCGATCCCGGGGATCTCCTCGTCGCCCAGGACGTAGGAGCGCCCGAGCAGCTGGTAGCCGCCGCAGACGGCGAGGACCACCGCGCCGCGGTCGGCGGCCGCGTGGAGCGCCTCGCGCTTGGTGTCCACGAGATCGTGGGCGCACAGCTTCTGGTCGCGGTCCTGGCCGCCGCCCATGTAGAAGAGGTCGTGGGCGTCGGGGTCGACGCGATCCCCGACGCTCGCGGACGTCAGCTCGAAGCCGATGCCCCGCCACGCGCAGCGCCGCTCGAGCAGGAGCAGGTTGCCGCGGTCGGCGTAGATGTTCATGAGGTCGGGATAGAGCGCGCAGACGCGCAGGGCGGCCTCAGGCACGGAGCATCGCCACCTCGCTGCCGACGTGGTCGTCGGTCTCGTCGACGTACCGCGTGCGCTCGGCGCGCAGGCCGACGGCGAGCGCCTGCGCTGCGAGCTCCTCC
>CADCWC010000297.1 GCA_902806305.1 uncultured Thermoleophilia bacterium
GGCGCTCGTCGTCGTCGCGCGTCGACGGACCGGCGACGCGGCCGCCGCACCGCGGATGGCGGCCGTCGTGGCGGCGCTGCTCGTGCTGCCGAGTGCCGTCGTGGCCGCCCCCCGGCTGGCAGCCGCCACCGCCGACCCGGTCGAGGCCCGGGCCGAGGCCGATCCACCCGTGGCGGTGCGGACGCTCCCGCGGCGCCTCGTCGAGGCCCTGCGCGGGCTCCCCGAGCGCTCGGTCGTGGCGGCGAACACGAACGTCGCCTACCTCGTGCCCGCCGTCTCGACGAACGTCGTCTACGCGGCACCGCCGATCCACGTGGCGAACTCGCCCCGGAACGACCCCTACGGGCGCGAGCGGGAGAACCGACGGCTGCTCGCGCCCGGCACGTCCCCGGAGGAGCGGCTGCGGATCCTCGGCGCGCACGGCATCCGGTACCTGGTGCTGGAGGGGCCCGAACGTCCTCGTTTCGCTCCGCTCCTCGAACGTGGCGCGCTGCGTGTCGTCGCCGACGACCGTCCCTACCGCCTGCTCGAGGTGACCTCGCCGGAGGCCGCGTCCTGAGCTCAGCGGGGGCCGTGCGCCGGCGGCTCGTCGCCCGGCGGTGCCCGGCGTGTCCGCCGTTCCGCGGTCAGGCGCGTGAGCAGCGCCGAGGCTCCGGGGATGATCGCCAGGAGCGAGGCCTCGTCGTAGGAGCCGGGCCACGCCACGAGGTAGTGGGTCAACGCCATCGCGCCCAGCCCGAAGAAGTACCCGAGCCCGAACGACGCGGCCAGCTCGAAGATGCGATCCACGCCCACAGTCTGCCGGCGCTCCGCCCCGTCGACGGCCGCGGGTCGACGCTCAGGACCGCAGCGCCGCGACCGTCCGCTCGATCAGCACCCGGGCCCGGACGACGTCGAGATCTTCGAGCCCCTGGAGGTCCGCCAGTCGCTCCAGGGCGTCGACGGCCTCGGGCGCGAACTGACGCCCGCGCTCCCGACGGCACTCCTCGAGCGCGTCGCGGTACGACCGGGACCGGCGATAGGAGCGGTCGGCCGTCATCGCGTCCCAGGCGTCGGCCAGCGCCAGCAGGCGTGCGCCCGGCGGGATCTCGTCGGCGGCCAGCCGGTCGGGGTAGCCGCGCCCGTCGTGGCGCTCGTGGTGGTGCCGCACCCAGCCGACCTGCTCGGGCGAGAGGGTGTCGGACAGGATCTCGGCGCCGAGCGCCGGGTGGCGCATGACCTGCTCGAACTCCCGTGCGGTCAGACGCGAGTCCTTGCCGAGCACCGCGTCCGGCACGCCGATCTTGCCGACGTCGTGCACGAGACCGACCTCCCGGAGCAGCGCGACCTGCTCGGCGGACCAGCCGCACGCCTCGGCCAGTCGCCCGGCGAGCTCCGCGACCCGCCCCGAGTGGGCGCGGGTCGAGGGGTCCTTCGCGTCGATGGCGCTGGCCAGCGCGCTGATGGTGCCGAGCTTGTGCGAGCGCTCGATCCGCGCCGTCCGGCCCTCGGCCGACTCCAGCTGGACGACCTCGGGGGCGTAGCGGACGACCGTGTCGCGGCCGTTCGCCTTCGCCCAGTAGAGGGCCGTGTCGGCCAGGCGGAAGAGCTCGCCGGGCGACGCGCCCTGGTCGAGGTCGCAGACGCCGGCGGAGAGGGTCAGCCTGCCGACGCCCGCGAACGGCTGTCCGGACATCGCGGCGCGCGCCCGGTCGGCGGCCACGACGGCGCCGTGCCCGTCGGTGTCGGGCATGATCCAGGCGAACTCCTCGCCGCCGACGCGGGCCAGGAGATCGCCGCGGCGGGCGAGGGCGCCGAGTCGCCGGGCCGTCTCCGCCAGCACCGCGTCCCCGGTCGGGTGGCCGTGCGTGTCGTTGACGTTCTTGAACAGGTCGACGTCGACCACGACGAGGCTCAGCGCATGGCCGCCGCGACGGGCCCGCTCGACCTCGATCTCGAGCCGCTCGTGGAAGGCCGCCTTGTTCGGCAGCCCGGTGAGCGCGTCGGTGGTGGCGCGGGCGGCGAGCTCGGCGCGCGTGTCGGCGTTGACGATCCCCATCGCGATCAGCTCGGCGAAGCGGCCGAGCCGGATCTCGGCGCCCTCCGGCAGGCAGGTCTGGTCCACGTCGGCGACCGCGAGCGCGCCCCAGAGCCGTCCCGCCACCCGGACCGGCGCGGCTGCACCGCTCCGGACGTCGAGCGCTCCGACCGCGTCGCGCCGCATCGGGGTGCCCTCGGCGCGGACCTGGTCCACGGCGCCGTCGACGCCGAGCAGGAGCATGGTCGCCGACGCCGGCGCGTCGAGCAGCCCGAACGTGCCCACGGGCTCCGTCCGCTCGCCGTCGAACCGCACGACGAGGCCGAGCTCCGCGCCGAGCACGTGCGCACACTCCTCGGCGACCAGGGCGAACACGGCGTCCGGCTCGGCGCCCGCGGCCACCGCGGTGGCCACCCGCAGGACGGCCGCCTGCTCGGCGGCGAACTCGCGGGCGCGGCGCTCACTCGCCCGCAGGACGATCTGCTCGTGGACCCGCTGGGTCATGTCCTTGACCGTCGTGACGTACCCGCTCAGGCGGCCCTCGGCGTCCGCGAGGGCCGCGGCCGTCAGGATGACCGCCATCTCGGTCCCGTCGGCGCGCTGCAGCCGCAGGTCGAACTCCCCGCCGCCGTCGCCCAGGATCCGCTCCATGACCCGCTTCCGGGTCGCGTCCGCGCCGTCGGGCCAGAACGAGACGCCCGCCAGGACCTGCTCGCGGCTGTAGCCGGTCATCTGACAGAACCGGTCGTTCACCTCGAGGCGCGCCCCGGTCGGCGACAGCACGATGATCCCGTCCTGCATCGCCGTGACCAGCGCGGCGGCGTAGTCGCGCTGGCGGCGGAGCGCCCGAGCGCTCGCGCCGAGGCGCCGGAGGACGACGACGGCGACGATGAGGCCGATCAGGCAGACGACGGCCACGAGGGACAGCAGCACCCGCTCGGCCCGCGTGCTGCGCAGCTGGGCCGCCGTCCGACCGGCGTCGAACGCGGCGTCCTGGCGGGCCACGAACGCGTCCACCGCCTCCCGGGTGGCGTCGCGGAGCGGCTCGACGCGCCGCGCGAGCATCTGCTGGGCGGCGGCCCGGCGGCCGCGTTCCATGTCCGAGAGCACGGCCGCGAAGGCGACGTTCAGGCGGTTCTGGTCGCGCTCGATCCCGTCGAGCAGCGCGCCGTCCGCCGGCGAGACGCCTCGGCGGCGCACGGCGCGCAGCTCGGTCGGGAAGTCGAACGCCGCCTCGGCGAAGGGCTGGAGGAACGACGCCTGGCCCGACAGCACGTAGCCCCGAACGCCCGCCACCTGCCGCTCGAGGGCGACGCGCATCTCGAGCGCGTCCTTGGTCCGCCGGGCGCTGCCCTCGGACACGTCCTCGTAGGCGGACGCCGCCTTGCGCATCTCGGTGACGCCGACGGCACCGACGAGCGCCGTCAGGAACACGACGATGGCGAAGCCGATCGCCACGTACGGTCGTCCACGGGGGCGCGAACGTCGAGCGGCAGGCACGGCCGTCCCGGCCGGGGGAGCGACGTCCGCAGCGCGACGCCCGGCGGCGTGCGGTTCGGCGGCGAGGGGTCGAGGGCCCATGCTCGTCCATCGGCAGCGGGACCGCATCCCTCAAGCGGGGGATTCGCCCGCCACCCGCCGTGGCGGTCGCATGGGACCGTCGGGCGCGTCGATCAGCCGCGGTGGGAACCACCGGCCGACGCCTCCAGGACGGCGGCGAGCGCCTCCACCGCACGGTCGGCGTCGTCGTGCGTCAGGCAGAGCGGCGGGCAGAGGCGCAGCGCCGTCGGGGTGACGGCGTTGACGAGCACGCGACGCTCCTCGAGCAGCCGGGCGGCGACCGTCGCCGCATCGCCGTCGCGCAGCTCGACGGCGAGGAGCAGGCCGTGACCGCGGACCTCGGCCACGCCCGGCACGACGCGCAGCGCGTCCGCGAGGTGGCGCCCGACGGTGTCGGCGTTCTCGACGAGGCCTTCCGCGTGGATGGCGTCGAGGACGGCGAGGGCCGCTGCGGCGAGCGGCGGGCTGCCGCCGAACGTCGTGCCGTGGTCGCCGGGCGCGAAGCCGTCCTCGACGGCGCGTGTGACGAGCGCGCCGATCGGCAGGCCCGAGCCGAGTCCCTTGGCCAACGCCATCGCGTCCGGCGTGACGCCCGACCGCTGCCAGGCGAACCAGGCGCCGCAGCGTCCGACGCCCGTCTGGACCTCGTCCAGGAGCAGCAGCGCGTCGTGGTCGTCCGCGAGCGCACGGGCGGCCGCGAGGTACGCGGGATCGAGCGGCCAGACGCCGCCCTCGCCCTGCACCGGCTCGAGCAGGATGCCGGCCGTCTGCGGGCCGACGGCCGCCGTCAGCGCCTCCAGATCGTTCGGCGGCACGTGCCGGAAGCCCGCAGGCAGCGGCTCGAACGGCTCCTTCTTGGCGCGGGCCCACGTGGCCGCGAGCGCCCCGAGCGTGCGGCCGTGGAACGCGCCCTCGAGGCAGACGATCTCGTGCCGCCCCGGTCCGCCGCGGGCCCGCCCGCGGCGCCGGGCGAGCTTGATCGCGGCCTCGACGGCCTCCGCCCCGGAGTTGCACAGGTAGGTGCCGCCCGTGAGCCCGCTGAGCTCCGCCAGCCGCTCGGCCAGGCGGACGGCGGGCTCGGTCCAGAAGAGGTTCGACACGTGCCCGAGCACGGCGGCCTGCTGCGCCAGCGCCTCGATCGGTGCCGGGTGCCCGTGCCCGAGGGAGACCACGGCGATCCCGGCCACGAGGTCGAGGTACTCGCGGCCCGCCTCGTCGTACAGGTGGGTGCCCACGCCACGGACGAACGTCGCGGCACGCGGTGGGTACGTCGGCAGCAACGCCGCCGCGCCGCGCTCCGCCGTGCTCGAACGCACCTCCGTGCTCACGCGGTCACGGTCGTGCCCGTGCCGATCCGGACGCGACCGACCCCGGCCTCGACGGCCTGCACGGAGGCGGCCAGCTTCGGACCCATGCCGCCGCTCACCGCGGGCGGCGCCGTCGCGCGGATCTCGGGGATCACCGCGCCGGACGCGTCGAGGACGCCCTCCACGTCGGACAGGAACACGAGCTCCTCGGCGCCGAGCGCGGCGGCCACGGCGGCCGCCACGTCGTCGGCGTTGACGTTCAGGAACCGGCCGCCCTCGTCGAGCGCGAGCGGGGCGAGCAGCGGGACGCGGCCCGCCGCCCAGGCCCGCTCGATCGGCCCGACGTCGACCGACGCGACGCGGCCGACGAGGCCGAGCTCGTCGAGGCGTCGACCGCGCACGACCTCGCCGCGGCGGAGCGGCGCCGGGTCGGCGCCCAGCTCGGCGAGTCGGTCCACGAGGTCGTCC
>CADCWC010000298.1 GCA_902806305.1 uncultured Thermoleophilia bacterium
GGAGGAGGTGCGGGTGCCGGACGTGCCGGTGGCGCTGACGCTCCTGACGTCGATGTTCATGCACGGCGGCCTGCTGCACCTCGGCGGCAACATGCTGTTCCTCTTCATCTTCGGCAACAACGTCGAGGACGCCATGGGGCGGCTGCGCTTCCTGCTCTTCTACCTGGTCTCCGGCCTCGCCGCCGACCTGCTGCAGTTCGCGATCAACCCGGCCTCCGACATCCCGAACATCGGCGCGAGCGGTGCCATCGCGGGCGTCCTCGGCGGCTACCTGCTGCTCCATCCTCGCGCGCGCGTCCTGACCGCGCTGACGCTGGTCGTGTTCTTCTACGTGATCGAGATCCCCGCCGTGTTCGTGCTGGTCGTGTGGTTCGTCCTCCAGGTGGTCAACGGCTCGGCGGCCCTCGCCACGCCGGACACGGGCGGCGTCGCCTACTGGGCCCACGTGGGCGGCTTCGTGGCGGGCTTCGTGCTCGTCCGGGTGTTCGCGCGCGGTCGCGGCGGCGGGCCACGCCCGACTCGGCGCTACGCCTAGGCGCTACGGGTGATCAGTCCGCCGAAGGCGCGCTGACCGCGCGGAGGTGATGCCGTCGGGGCTGGTCAGAGGTCGAGCACGACCCGGCCGTCGACCAGGCGGGCGTTCGGCTGGAACGACCCGGCGGCGCGATCGATGCGGCCCGCGCCGTGCGACACCTCGACGTCGAAGAGCCGTCCGACGAGGTCGCAGGACACGCGGAACGCCGCGCGCTCGTCGCCCCAGGCGAAGCTCACCAGCACGGCACGCGGCAGGCCGATGCCGTCGGCCTCCAGCCGGACGAGCGCCGCGCCGCGCTCCGCGGCCAGGCGCGCGACCACGGCCGACTCCGGCGACCGGTTGAAGACCTCGGCGGCGATGCCGCACAGGTAGGCCGGGTCGGCCTCCCGCCGGCGGGCGCGGAGCAGGGTCGCCTGGGCCGCCTGCGCCTCCTCGAGCTCGCGCTCGAGCTGCCCGATGCGGGACTCGCGCGTCGCGATCTGCGCCTGCAGGCGCGCCACGGTGTCGCGCGCCTCGTCGAGCCGGCGGCCGAGCTCCTCGACCCGCGCCTCGGTCTGGACGATCCCCTCGTCGGCCGTCGGGTCCTCGCCCTGTGTCTCCCGCAACTCGTGCTGCAGCCGCTCCATCTGCAGGTGCAGCCGACGGACGAGGCGCTCGGGCTGCCCCTTGCCGACGACCGCCGGGCTCGTCCGCAGGCGGCTCGTGCGGTGGACCTGTTGCTCGCCGAGCGGCTCCCAGCCGGCGCGCTGCGCCCGCGTCGTGCAGAGCTTGCACACCGACTGGATCGACCGCGTGCGGCCGTCCTGGTAGACGTGGGCCTGCTCGCCCACGAGCAGGGTGCGGCGGCAGATGCTGCACCGCGTGGCGTTGTCCGCGAGCAAGGCCAAGGGGCGCGTGACTATAGCGGAGCAGGAGTGACGGCCGCGACGGCGAAGGAGCCGGGTCGCGACCAGACAGGCTCAGCCGCCCGCGAGCTCCTCGCGCAGGCGGGCGACGAGGCCCTGCTCGCCACGGTAGGCCAGAAGCCGCGGGGCCGCGTCGAGCGGCAGCCACCGCACCTCCGCGACCTCGACCTCCATGCCCGGCGGGATCTCGCCCAGGCGGCCGCCGACGGGCCGCATGCGCCAGAACGACACGAGCTTGAAGATCCGGTTCCCGTCGCGCGTGTAGACGTAGCGGAGGTGCTCGAGCGCCTTCGCCCCGACCGGCCGCACGCGCAGGCCCGTCTCCTCGAAGACCTCCCGGACCGCCGTCGCGAGCGGCTCCTCGCCCGGATCGACGAGTCCCTTCGGCAGCGCCCAGTGGCCCTCCGGGCGGCCGGTGGGACGGATGGCCGCCACCCAGGCGCGGCCCCGCATGCGCCGCACGACCACGCCGCCCGCCGAGTGCTCCCGCATCCGCGCAGGCTACCCGCCGCCACGGTCGGCGGGACCCGGAGGCGTGAACCGGCCGACGACCTCGACCGTACTGTGCGGAGAGGTCACTCGCCGAGGGGAGCCCGTCCGTGAAGAGATCCATCGTCCGCACCGCCACCTGCGTCGCCGTCGGGGCGGCGCTGCTCGCGCCCGGCTCGGCGCAGGCCGCCACGAAGCTCACCGCCACCGTCGGGCCCGGCTTCACCATCACGCTCAAGAACGCCGCGGGCAAGAAGGTCACGAGGGTCAAGGCGGGCGCCTACACGATCGTCGTCGTCGACCGCGCGACGAACCACAACTTCCACCTGTCGGGTCTCGGGGTCAACAAGCGGACCGGGCTGGCCTTCAAGGGTCGCCAGACCTGGAACGTCCGGCTGCGGAAGGGCACCTACCGGTACGTCTGCGACCCCCACGCCTTCAACATGAAGGGCTCCTTCCGGGTCGTCTGAGGCGAGACCTCCCGGCGGGCCGGTCCACCCGACCCGCCGGGAGCGCGCTCAGCACCAGATCGCCACGGCCCGACCGCGTTCGTCGATCGGCGGGTCCTGCGGCAGCGTGAACGCTCGGCCGCAGGCGATCCGGTCGGCGCTCCAGGCGACGACCGCGGCGTCGAGGACGTCGTCGACCGGCACGGCGGCGACCGCCGGCAGGTCGTCGAGCGGCTCGAGGCCGACCCGGGCCAGCAGCCGGCGACGCGTCGCCGCGCCGCCCCAGGTCCGCTTCGGCAGCGCGAGCGGCTCGCCGGCCAGGGCCCGGAACGACGCCTCGGGATGCACCTCGTGGAGACGCGGCTCAGCCGCTGCCCGCTCGTCGACCTCGAGGATGCGCCGGAAGAGGGCGAAGCTCTGGCGCGAGAGGCCGCGGCCGGTCAGCTCGCGGCAGCACGCGTTGGCCGTCCCGTAGTCGGGCTGTTCGAGGACCGCGCGGGGCGGCGTCATGAACACGGACGACCGGCGGGGACCGACGAAGCGTCGGGCCGCCACGTCGGCCGCCCTCGGCTCCGGTCCGACGGGGAAGCCGATCGGGATGTCGACCGCGACCATCACGGCGTCCGGCCGGCCGTCCAGGAGTGATCCGATCCCGGGCGCGGTGAACGCGTCGGCGAACCTGCCGTCGACCAGGAGGACGGCCACCCAGCCGCCTGTCCAGGCATCGATCCCCAACACGCTGACCAGGCGCTCGCAGGTTCCGACGTCGGCTGCGTCGCCATCGGCGCATGCGTCGGCCGTCGCGAGCGCGGATCCGAGTGCAGGGCGCACCATCCCGCTGCATCCCCCGCTGCCCGGTCGCGTACGCCCCTGCCGTCCGGAGGCGCCTGGCGCGAACGGCCTCGCCGTCCGGAACAGCCATGGCCGACGGCGACCGCCGTTCGTCAGGGTCGGGACGTCTGCCGGGCCGTCAGCCTCCTTTGACCTGGCCGAGTCTGGTGAGCGTGACGAACACCAGTCCCCCGACGAGGTTCCCGGCCGTGGCGACGCCGAGCGTCGTCAGATAGTCGGCGGCCGACACGTGGAGGCCGAAGAGGTCGCCGAAGACGACGTGGATCTCCGTGACCACGACGTGATTGAACGGGCCGAGGGCGACGAAGGCGCCCACGATCCAGGCGATCGTGATCCGGCTGCCGGACGAGGCGGCGGCCTGCAGGAGCCAGGTCATCAGCGTGAGGACGGCGCCGGCCGCGATCGCTCGGCTGAAGGACGCCGTCTCCGACAGGGCCAGCGTCTCCTCGGCGACGCGGACGAGGGGCTCGTGGCCCCGGTCGGGCATCGCACCTTCGACGCTGAGGATCGACGCCAGCACGAGCCCGCCGACGAGGTTCATCACGAGCGTCACGCTCCAGAGGCGGCCCAGCGACCGCCATCGTCCGCCACCGTCCTCGACCGCCGCCGCCACGGGGTCGAGGAAGTTCTCCGTGAAGAGCTCGGACCGGCCGACGACGAGGAAGACAAGACCGATCCCGAACGCGAGAGACCCCGCGAGGTCGCCGACCGCGGTCCCGAACCGCTCCGCCACCAACGAGTATGTGATGCCCAGCGCAACGATCCCGAACACGATCGTGAAGCCGGCGGTGAAGGCCCGCGAGACAAGCTGGACGATCGTGCTGTCGAGACGCTCCCGCCCCTCGTCGGCGACTCGCACGTAGACCTCGCGAGCCGGCATGGGCGCCGCAAGTCGCGTCTCCCGGACTTCGTCCGCCGCCACGGTTCCTCCTCCCCACCTGGTGGGCCGTCCGGTCCATCGCCGTCCGCGGTGCGGGAACCGCCCGGTTCGGAGTCTGGCGTGCCGCGGGCGTTCGTGCCTCAGGCCGTGCTCGACGCCCGGCGCGTCGGCCTCACGGCCTGGCGCAGCGTGCCCGCGGGCGGCTCGGATCCGGCCTCGATCGCCCCGAAGTAGGCCTCGGCCGCCGGGCGGTGGGCACCGTGGCCGACAGCCTCGTCGTACGGTGGCGCCCCTCGGACCTGCTCCCGCGACAGGGTCACGTAGAGCGCCTCGCACGAGTGCTCGACGTGACGGATGTACCGCGCCGGGACGACCACCCTCCGCCCGAGCACCGGGTGGCCGATGGCGAGCACCAGATGCGAGCGGCCGCGCTCCCCCGACGTCGCCACCACGACGCCCACCTCGCCGTCCGTGCTGAAGACATGGAACCCCGACAGGTCCGCGTCCCGGGCCGACATACGCGGTGCGTCAGGTCTCAGTGTCCACAGGTCAGACACGTTCGCTTCCTCCTCGAGCCCCGTCTGGTCGGTGGACCGCAAGCTCAGGGTCGCTCCGCCCGCCGTCGGCCCCGCGTCGGGGCCGGCCCGCGCCTCCGGCGGGCCGGCCCCCACTGGCCGCCTGCCGTCACCGCGGCTCGCTGAGCTTCAGCTGGACCAGGCGACACGCGCTCACGTCGGCGACCTCGCTCGCGCCCACCTTCGTGGCGCAGACGTAGAGGTTGAGCCGTCCGCCGTTCACGAGACGCAGCCGCCGCGACGGGAAGAGTCGGATGACCGCCTCACCGTTGCGCGCCGTCCGACCCGTCGGTCGGCCGCGCAGCAGGTAGCCCGGGACCGCCTTGACGGTCACGTTCGCGCCACGGACCAGGTAATCGCGCGTCTCACGGACGCGGACCCGGACGGTCACCGGGCGGTAGGAACGCAGCCGCTCGGGCCTGAAGTCGACGTTGTCCACCCGGAAGTGCGCGGGCGAGAAGACGCCTGCGGCCGGGACGCTGACCTGCCCGTTCGGCAGCGTGACCGCTCCGACCGGCGTCCCTTGGGACAGGTCGGCGGCGGCGCCGGCCGTGCACGGCGTGAGGTTCGACAACGTCAGCCGGTCGATCAGCACCGTGGAGTCGTAGATCCGGTCACCCTGGTCGAAGATGGTCAGGAACAACGAGTGCCGGCCGGG
>CADCWC010000299.1 GCA_902806305.1 uncultured Thermoleophilia bacterium
TCGTCCTGCCGATCGAGCGCCTTGCCGTGGAGCTTGGCGGACGAGGCATCGATCTCCTCGTCGACGCGGCCCATGCGCCCGGGATGGTGCCGGTCGATCTTGCCGCGCTCGATGTTCCGTACTGGACCGGCAACGGCCACAAGTGGCTGTGCGGGCCGAAGGGCTCGGCGCTCCTCGCCGTTCGAGCCGACCGGCGCGCGGCCGTGCAGCCGCTGGTCATCTCGCACGGCTGGAACGACCCGCGCGAGCACGCCGGCGAGCGGACGCCGTTCCGCCTCCGGTTCGACTGGACCGGCACGTCGGACCCGACAGCGTTCCTTGCGCTGGCGGACGCGGTCGAGCTGGTGGCTGCGATCGAGCCGGGCGGGTGGCCGGCGATCATGGCCGCCAACCATCAGCTCGTGCTCGACGGCCGCGAGCGCGTCGCCGCGGCGCTCGGCGTGCGGGCACCGGCGCCCGACGAGATGCTCGGCTCCATGGCCGCGCTGCCGGTGCCCGGTCTCAGCACCGATGGGGAGGCGCTCGCGCTCCACCTCGCGCTCGTCGATGACGGGATCGAGGTGCCCGTCCATGGCTGGCCCGTACCGGCGGCCCGGGGACCGGGCGAGGGGCCGCGGGCGGTGCTGCTCCGGATCTCTGCGCAGCGCTACAACGAGCCGCGCGACTACGACCAGCTGGCGGAGGCGCTCAGGCGTCGGCTGGGCCGGCCGGGCGCTCGCTGACCGCCGAGTAGATCGCGCCGAGCCAGCGGCTCGGGACCCGTCCGATCTCGCGCGTCGCGACGAGCCCTGCCTCGGCGGTGATGCGTGACCAACGCGCCGGCCCGAAGGGATACGGGACCCACCGGTTGCCCTGGTCCGCGTCGTACTCGACGACGATCCACCTGCCGCCGGCGCCGAGGTGGGCCGCGAGCCCACGGACCACCTGCGGCTGCTCGTCCGGCGGGACGAAATGGAGCGCGTTGGCCATGACGATCCCGTCGAGCGTCGGCAGCGCCAGCGGCTCTCGGAAGTCCGCGACGCGCTGCTCCAGCCCGACGAGCGGAAAGCGCCGGGCCATCGCCCGTGCCTGCTCCTGCAGCGCGCGCGGGTCGCGGTCCACGGAGACGATGCGGGCTCCCGGGCCGAGCAGGTCGGCGAGCGCGAGCGTGAAGGCACCGCCACCAGAGCCGATATCGGCCCACGTGCCGCCGCGGGCTGCGACGCCGGGGCGCAGCAGCGCGACGTGATCCTCGTGGTCCACGACCCCTACCCCGTCGACTGGAGCCCGGCGGCCACGCCGTTCACCGTGCCCTGCACGAGCCGCAGGAGCCGCGGGCGCTCCGGGTCGTCCGGGCTGCGGCGACGGAGGTCGCCGAGCAGCTGGACCTGGAGGGCCGACAGCGTGTCGACGTACGGGTTCCGGAGCGAGATCGCGCGCTGTACCGTCGCCGACGCGTCGAGCAGGCGCTCGCGGCCGACGACCGCGAGGAGCTGCGCCACGGTCCGGGCGTACTCGGCCTCGATCGTCCGCCAGCGCTCGTCATCGCCGTGCGCCGTGGCCAGCCATGCGTACCGGCGAGCGACGCCGAGGTCCACGCGCGCCAGACTTAGCTCGGCGTTGTCGAGGACCGTCGTGAAGAACGGCCACGACCGGTAGAGCTCCCGAAGCCTCTCGACCCCGGGATCGCCGTGCCGCGCCCGCCAGGCCTCCAGCGCCGAGCCGAGCCCGTACCAGCCGGGGAGCTCGATCCGGGCCTGCGTCCAGCTGAAGACCCACGGGATCGCCCGGAGCTCGTCGATCGGTGGCGGCTCCGGGTCCGCCCGGGATCTGCCCCTCGCCGCCGGCCGCGAGCCGAGGCGGAGCGCGGCGATCTCCTCGATCGGCGTCGCCGCCCGGAAGAAACCCGCGAAGCCCGGATCGTCGTAGACAAGCGCGCGATACGCCCGCCTCGCCTCGCCTGCCAGCTCGTCGAGGATCGCCGATCGCTGGGGGACGGCCGGCGGTTCGGGCGCGGGTTGCGATGCGAGGAGCACGGCCGCGGTCATGAGCTCGAGCTCGCGGATCGCGATGTCCGGATCCGCGTAGCGGGCCGCGATGACCTCGCCCTGCTCCGTCAGCTTCAGCCGGCCATCGATCGAGCCCGGCGCCTGCGCGGCGACCGCACGATGGGTCGGCCCGCCGCCACGCCCGATCGCCCCGCCGCGGCCATGGAAGAGCGTCAGCTCGACGCCGTGACGCCGGGCGGTGTCGACCAGGGCGCCCTGGGCCCGGTGGAGCAGCCAGTTCGCCGCCAGAAAGCCGGATTCCTTGTTCGAGTCCGAGTACCCGAGCATCACCTCCTGGCGGTTGCCGCGGGCCTCGAGGTGCGAGCGGTACGACGGGTCGGAGAGCAGGTCGTCGAGGATCGTCTCGGCCGACTCGAGCGCGTCCGCCGACTCGAGCAGGGGAACGATGTCGAGAACGGGCGGCTCGTCGCCGGGTCCCGTGGCGCCGCGGGCAAGCTCGAGGACGTCCGTGGCGTCGCGTGAGCTCGCCGCGAAGCTGATGACGTAGCGGTGCGCCGCCGCGACCCCGAAGCGGGCCTGGATCCGCGCCAGGCCCCGGAAGGTCTCGAGGACCTCCTCGGCACTGACGCCCGGCACGACGTCCGCGTCCCTGTCGCCGCCGCCCTGGAGGATCTCGAGCGCGGCTCGGTGGACGCGGCTGTGCTGGCGAACCTCGAGCGAGGCGAAGTGGAAGCCGAACGTCCCGACCTGCCAACGGAGGTCCTGCAGCTCGCCCCACGCCACCCGCGCGAGGCCGATCCCGATCAGGCTCTCCTGGAGCTCTGCGAGCTCGGCATCTAGCTCGGCGGCGTTTTGGTACCGGCCCGCCTGCGGACCCGGCGTCCCGGTCAGGAAGCCACGCGTCCGGCGCAGCCGCTCGGCAATGAACCCGAGCCGGCGGCGGTACGGCTCGTCGGGAAAGCGTCCGCGGAGCCGCCGGTCGAGGTCCGGCATGGTCTCCGCGTCCCGGGCGAGGCGCGAGCGAAGCGGGTGGTCGAGCCGCTCGTCGGGGGTGGTGGCGGCGACCGTCTGCATGAGTCGCGTTGCGACGGCCTCGAGCCCGCGCAGGACGTGGTCGGCGTGCAGGCGCAGCGTCGTCTCGGTCAGGTCCGCGGTGAGGGTGGGGTTGCCGTCGCGATCGCCGCCGACCCACGACCCCCAGCGCAGGAACATCGGCACGCGCGGCGGCCGGGTTCCGCTCTGCCCGCTGTCCCCGGCGGGCGCGGACGCCGGCGCCGGGCCATCGAGGGCGGCGTCGAGCGAGCGCAGGAGTCTCGGCAGCAGGGTGAAGAGCGTCTCGTAGAAGAAGGCAAGGACCGTCCGGACCTCGTCCAGCGGAGTCAGTGCGCTCGGCCGGAGGTCGGCCATCCGCCACAGCAGCGCGATCTCCTCGCGGAGCCGGCGGCGCACGTCGGCGTCCTCGTCCGGCGCCAGCCGCGGGTCGTCCAGCCGGGCGAGCTGCCGGGCGCACCGGCGCAGGGCGACGAGCAGCGTGCGCCGGCGGGCCTCGGTGGGGTGGGCCGTCAGCACGGGCACGACCGACAGCCGGGCAACGAGCGCGTCGAGCGCCTCCCGCCCGGCCGCGCGGCGCACGGTCGCGACCGCCGCTGCCAGCGAATCCCCGAGGCGCCCGTGCGCCGCCCGTCGGCGCCGGCGACGAAGCGTCCGCACGCGATGGCGCTCCTCGGCCAGGTTGACGAGCTGGAAGTAGCGGGTGAACGCCCGCGTGACGACCTCGGCCCGGTCGAGATCCAGCCCGGCCAGCACCTCCGGCAATGCGTCGCCTGCGCCCGGATCCTCGCTTCGGCGCGCGGCCACGGCCGCCCGGCGGATCCGCTCGACGAGCTCGAACAGCTCCTCGCCCTCCTGCTCGACGATCGTCTGCCCGAGCAGCGCGCCGAGCAGCCGGACCTCATGCGAGAGCGGGTCCCGGGCGTTCGCGCTCCCGATCCCCGCCGGCTCGGCCCTGACGGCAGCGTTCGGGCTCGGGCGCCCACGCGGCCCGCGCCGTCGCGGCGTCCGAGTCCCGTCAGTGGGATCCCGTCTCGTCTCGCGCTCGGCGGCCTCGGTCACGCGCCGCCTGCACGCGACCGCCGCCGGGCCGCAACCGAGCCGCAACGGATCGGGAGGGATCGCGCCCGTACGCTTGTATCGTGGGAGCCGTGGCAACCCTGGACGCCGTACCGACCGGAGGCGCGGAGCAGCTCGAGCAGCTCCGGTTCCTGCATCGTGTCGCGCGGCTCGCGACGACGGCGCGGACGTGGGATGAGCTCCTCGGGACGGTGGTGGACGAGACCCGGGACGCGCTCCACGCCGATGTCTCCTCGCTCTACCTCCTCGATCGCGACGGAGCGTACCTGACCCTCGCGGCGACCAACGGACTCGACCGGTACCAGATCGGCCGG
This sequence comes from uncultured Thermoleophilia bacterium, assembly GCA_902806305.1. GTDB lineage: Bacteria > Actinomycetota > Thermoleophilia > Gaiellales > F1-60-MAGs149 > CADCWC01. The sequence goes on from CADCWC010000299.1 coordinate 4,433, forward strand.
GCGCGGGTGCCGTACGGCGAGGGCGTGACGGGGCGGGTGGCCGCGAGCCGCGAGTCGCTGGCCATCGCGGACGTCGCCCGCGATCCCCGGTTCCTCTGGGTCCGTGGTCTCGACCAGAAGCGGTTCGTCGCCTCGATGCTGTCGGTGCCGCTGGTCTGGCACGACCAGACGGTCGGCGTGCTCAACGTGCAGACCGAGAAGCGGCGGGAGTTCGGCGAGGCCGACGCGGACCAGCTGCGGGCGATCGCGGACCTCCTCGCCGGGATCGTGGAGAAGGGTCGCCAGCAGCGCGAGGCGGAGACCCGCGCGCAGGAGCTCAAGGCGATCGATGAGGCGCGGTCCGAGCTGATTGCGCTCGTCACCCACGAGCTGCGGACGCCGCTGGCAGTCGTGCGTGCCTACACGGACCTGCTGGCGGACGATCCGCCACTCGAGGGACGTGCGTCCCGTGATCCGTTGCGCCGGTCCACGCGGGCTGGCTGGCACCGGGCGACGCTCGAGCAGGTCGAGCGGCTCGACCGGCTCGTCGATTCGATCCTCGCCTCGGTCCGGGTCGTGCCGGATCAGCCGGCAACCCTCGCCCCGACAGCGCCATCGACTCGACGTTCGACCCGGCCTCGGGCTGCACGCGCTGGCCGACCCGCCCCGACTCCGACAGATCGTCGAACACCTCGTCGAGAACGCCGTGAAGTACGCGCCGCCGGACACCTCGATCACCCTCGACTGGCGAATGGTCGAGGGGTCCGTCCAGCTCGGGATCAACGACCAGGGCCCGGGCATCCCCGCCGAATGGCGCGAGCGGATCTTCGAGCCGTACGCGCGGCGGGAGACGCACACGGCCCGGGGCTCCGGCATCGGCCTCTTTGCCGCCAAGCGGCTCGCGGAGTCGATGGGCGCGCGACTGTGG
>CADCWC010000300.1 GCA_902806305.1 uncultured Thermoleophilia bacterium
GGGCGGCCAGTCGTCGGGGAAGAGTTTGCCGAGCGCAAGGCCGAAGCGCAGCAGGCCCGCCCCACGCCGACGCGCGAGCGACGCGTCGTCGAGGAGAGCCCGAGTGCGAGCCCGGTGCAGGCCGGCGCGCCGACCGCCACTGGCCGAGGCGTCGGGTGAGGTACGCGAGGAGGGTCGCCTGCGCGGCGAAGGCGCCGACCGGCCCCCTACGAGCCGGACGCCACCTCGTCACGCTGCTCGGAGCGGCGATGGGCCGACAGCGGCACCTCCCCGCCGACGTCGACGCGGCGCGCGAACCCGATCAGTCGTACGTGGCGGTACTTCAGGATCTCGAGCGCGTACACGACGTAGAGGGACGCGCTGACGGCCACGGCGCCGATCACCGCGAGCGCGACGGTCGGCCACAGGTGCCAGTCGCCCGCGGGGGTGCGGTAGTCGAGGAAGCGGACGGCCAGGGCGAAGCCCGCGAGCACGGCGCACCACGCGTACAGCGACAGGGCGGCCCGTCGCTGCGAGTAGCCGAGCCGCAGCATGCGGTGGTGCAGGTGGTTCTGGTCGGCCGCGCTGATCGGCCGGCCGTACTTCAGCCGCTTCAGGACGACGAAGGACGTGTCCACGATCGGCACGAGCAGGACGACGAGCGGAAACACGACCGACAGTGCGGCGGCCGTCTTCATGACGCCTGCGATCGACATGGTGGCCAGGAGGTAGCCGAGGGGCAGCGCCCCCGAGTCGCCCATGAAGATCCGCGCCGGATGGAAGTTCCAGCCCAGGAATCCGAGGCACGCCCCCGCCACGGCGGCGGCCAGCACCGCGGTCGTGCCGCGGTCGAGCGACACCGCGAGCACCGCGAACGTGCCCGCCGCGATGGCGCAGAGGCCGGCGGCGAGCCCGTCGAGCCCGTCGATGAAGTTCACCACGTTCGCGATCGCCACGATGAAGATCACGGTCACCGGCGCGGCGGCCGGACCGAGGTCGACGGCGCCCAGGATCGGCACCGTGAACTGGTCGATCGTGACCCCCTCCCGGATCGGGAGCAGCGTGCACGCGACCTGGCCGGTCAGCTTCACCGCGGGCGACAGCTGCACGGCGTCGTCGATCGCACCGAGCGCGCACATCAGGACCGCGCCGATCAGGATCGCCGTGAACGCGTCGTTCAGCGGCAGGTTGGGCGCCGTGCCGAGCAGCACGCCGACGACGATCCCGATGCCCCCGAGCAGCGGCACCGGCCTGGCGTGGATGCGGCGCCCGCCCGGCTCGTCCACGACCCGCAGGAGCCGGGCCAGGGCGATCGAGAGCGGCGTGCCGACGACGCCGACGAAGGCGAGGGCCAGGACGAACGCGTAGATCACGGAGGGCTCGACGAGCGTGTCGGTCACGACGGTCGGCACGGGGTCAGCCTACCGCACGGACGGCTGAAACCCTTGTCGCCGCAGAGGCGCGGATCGTCCGCCGGACCGCACGTTCTCGTCCGCCGGACGCGCGCGCCGTGCGGCCGGCGTGACGATCAGCGGGCGCCGTCGGCCGCGCCAGGGGAGCGATCGGCGCCGGCGCAGCCGCCGGTCCGCGGCGACATGCCGTCGATGCCCGCTCGGAGCAGACCGTCGGCCACGACGTCCTCCTCGACCGTGACGCCGGCGAGGTCGAACGCCATCAGGACCGCGCCGAGCACGGGCGGCGCGCGCAGGAGGGTCGGGCGGGCGTCGGCCAGCTCGGCGAGCGCCGCCTCCACGAGCCGCTCGCTGCCCGCGGCGCGGAGCAGCCCGCCGGCGAGCACCAGCGGGTAGTCGCGGTCGAGCGCGACCCGGTGCGCGGCGTGCCGGGTCCAACAGCCCATGCGCTGCCCGGCGACGTCGACGATGCCGCGCGCGACGCCGTCGCCCTCCACCGCCGCCGTCAGCACCTGCGGGGCCAGCGCGGCGATCTCGAAGTCGCTCAGACGGCCGCGGTGGGTGACGGCGTGGACGAGCTCGCGCGGCTCGGAGAGCCCCAGCGTGGCGAGCAGTCGACCCGTCAGCTCGGTGGCCGGCCCGCACTCCATGTCGGCCTCCTGGACCGCCGCGAGCGCCTCCTTGACGAGCCCGTGCGCGCCGCAGTGCCGCGGCGTGAAGCCGATGTGCCAACTCCGGCCGTCGTGGCCGCGGGCCCCGATCGCCGCCCCGGTGCCGCAGATGAGCGACACGCCCGCGCCGTCGCGGGCGGCGCAGCGGATCGGCCCGACGGCGTCGTTGACGATCTCGACCGGCACCCCGGGCAGGCGCTCCGCCGCCTCGGCCGCCTGGAGCTCGAAGTCGTCCTCCCAGTCCGTTCCGGCCAGGCTGAGCGCCGCGGCGTCGAGCTCCGCCGGATCGGTGCGCGCCGACGCGAGCGCCGCGTCGACGACGCGGTAGAGCTCGCCGAGCGCCGCGTCGGTCGAGCGCGCGCCGTACAGGTCGGTGCAGCCGCCGAGTGCCACGCCGACGATCGCGCCGTCGTCGGACGCCACGACCGCGACCGTCTTCGTGTTGCCGCCGTCGACCGCGAGGACGGTCATGGGGCGAGCAGCCGCTCCGGGAGCAGCGACCGGTGGGCGTCGGCGAGCTCGTCGTACAGGCGCTCGGCCTTCTCGACCGAGTGGACGAGCGGGTTCGCGGACAGCGCGTGGATCGCGTCGCGGCGCGTGCCGCTCCAGGCCGCCTGCGCGGCGAGGACCTGGTACTCCGCGAGCATCTCGACGAGCCCGCGCACGTGCCGCGGCAGCGGCGCCTGCGGGATGGGTGTGATCCAGTCGGCGCCGCAGCGGCCCGGCACCTCGACCACGACGTCCTCGGGCAGGTCCGGGACGGCGCGGCCGACGTTCGGCACGTTCACCGGCAGCACCTCGTCGCGGTCGTTGAAGACGGCGTCCATGGCGTCGATGGCCAGCTCGAGCTCGTGGATGCCGCCGCGCGAGCGCTTCGGGTCGAGCTCCGGCCGCTCCCGGCCGAGCTGCTCCTGGTAGTGCTCCCAGTACCCCGGGACCTCGGCCAGGATGTCCTCGGCGCGCGTCGTCGGCTTGCGCTGCAGCTCGTCGAGGATCTCGTCCGAGAAGTAGTAGTACATGAAGTACTCGGCCGGGATCGAGCCCATGAGCGCCGCCAGGTGCAGCTGCCGGCGCTGCCGCGGCTCGAGCGTCGGGTCGTCGTGCCGGCGGCGCCACGCCTCCTCGAGGAGCGGCGTGACGTCGCGGCCGTCGTACTCCTGCCGGACGGTCCAGGAGTTGTGGTTCACACCGACGAACACGGTGTCGAGCCGGGCGGGGTCGAGGCCCGCGACCTTGGCGATCTCGTCGGCGAAGTAGATCGGCCCCTCGCAGAACGACGCGAACGGGACGTCCGAGTGCATCGTCACGGCCTGCGCGAGGATGTTGACCGGGTTCGTGTAGTTGAAGATCCGGGCCTTCGGGGCCACGTCCTCGACGTCGGCCAGGATGCCCTTCAGCACGTGGACGGCCCGCAGCGCCATGAAGAAGCCACCCGGCCCCTGCGTCTCCTGGCCGATCATCCCGTAGCGCAGCGGGAGGCGCTCGTCCTTCACCCGCGCCTCGAAGCCGCCGGGCCGGTAGCTCGAGAGAATTGCGTCGGCGTCCTCGAGGCCGGCCCGCCGGTCGGTGGTGGCGCTGATCGTGAGGTCGGCGCCCGTCGACCGCGCCAGGCGCTCGGCCAGCGCGCGGACGATCTCGAGCCGCTCGGCGTCGAGGTCGATCAGCACGATCTCGGACCCCGGGAAGTTCTCGGCCTGGGCGATGAACGACGCCATCGTCCCGGCCCCGCGCGTCGACCCGCCGCCGACGTAGGCGATCTTGATGCGAGCCACCCCTACTCCTTCACTGCGCCGGCCAGGAGGCCGCTGATGAAGCTGCGTTGCAGCGCCACGTAGACGGCCAGCACCGGCGCGGCCACGATCAGGGCGGCGGCCGCGGTCAGCGGCAGGTTCGTGATGCCGCGCTGGGAGCCGGTGAAGTCCGCGAGCACGACCGGAGCCGTTCGGATCGAGACGTCCTGGATCATGACCAGCGCGAGCAGGAACTCGTTCCAGGTGAAGATGAAGAGCAGCACGAGGAGCACGGTCAGCGCGGGCTTGGCCTGGGGGAAGAGCACCCGCCAGAGCGTCGTCCAGCTGTTCGCCCCGTCGACCTTGGCCGCGTCGACGAGCGCGGAGGGGACGCTCGTGAAGAACGATCGCAGCCAGAACGTCCCGAACGACACCGACAGCGCGATCTGCGGGAGGATCAGCGCCCAGTAGGTGTTGGTCAGGCCGAACGCCTTGAGGTCGTAGTAGAGCGGGATGACCATGCCCTCGTAGGGCGCGACGAGGCCGACCAGCAGGAACAGGAACAGGATCGTGCTGCCACGCCAGCGGAAGAGCGCGAAGGCGTAGGCGGCGAGCATCGAGAAGAAGGCGCTCACGACCGCCACGACGGCCGCGATCAGGAAGCTCGAGCGCAGCGCGGGGCCGAAGCCCTCGTTCCAGGCGTCCCGGAAGTTGCCGAACGCGAGCTCGTCCGGGAGCGAGAACGAGGACAGCGTCGTGCCCTGCGGCTGCAGCGACAGCTGCACGATCGAGATGAGCGGATAGACGGACGCGGCCGCGAACAGGGTCACGACCAGGTAGGCGAGCCGCCGCTCGGTCGGCGACGTCACGTCTCCCTCCGCGGTTGGAGCCGGGCGATCAGCGCCGTGACGGCGAAGATGATCAGCGTGAGCACCACGGCGACCGCGCAGGCGGCGCCGACCTCGCCCTGCTGGAAGGCGCGCTGGTAGAGGTAGACGGCGGGCACCTTGGTGGCGTTGTCCGGCCCGCCGCCCGTCATGACGTAGACGAGGTCGAACGCCCGCAGCGCGGCGATGGTGGTGATGGCCAGGGCGAAGGCGATCTCGCCGCGCAGGCTCGGCAGCGTCACGGCGAGGAACTCGCGCACGGGACCTGCGCCGTCGACGCGCGCGGCGTCGTAGAGCGAGGTCGGGATCGACTGCGCGCCCGCCAGGAAGAGCACGGTGCAGAGGCCGAGCATGATCCAGGAGCCGACGAGGCCGATGCCCATCAGCGCGAGGCTCGGTTCACCGAGCCACCCGGCTTCGGGGATGAGCCCCCCCAGACCGACGGCCCGGAGCGCCGAGGACAGCGGCCCCGAGTCGACGTAGATCCACTTCCAGGCCACGCCGCTGACGACCGTGGCGATCGCCTGCGGGAGGAAGAGCAGCGTGCGGTAGATCGTGAGCCCGCGCCGCACCGAGCGGGCGAGGAACGCCGCCACGATCAACCCGACGACGGTCGGGAGCACCGCGTAGAAGACGATCAGGCCGAGCGAGTGCG
>CADCWC010000301.1 GCA_902806305.1 uncultured Thermoleophilia bacterium
GAACAGGTAGTTCATGAGCGTCGACATCTCGCCGAACCGGCCGCCCATGAGCTCCTGCACGGCAGCGGCGCCATCGGGATCGGGATCGGACGGCGGCGGAAGCTTGGCCGCCAGGCGATCGAAGCGCACGATCATGGTGGGTCCCTTCGTCAGGTCACGGTGTCCCGGGGGCGGGACAGTGCGGACCGCTTCCCCGAACCGACCGCCGTCAGTCCTGCTTCCGGGCGATCGCGGCCGCCAGCTCGTGCTTCGTCATGCGACCGCGGCCCGCCACGCCGAGCCGCTTGGCCCGCTCGTAGAGCTCCGCCTTCGTGTGCCCGAGGACGTCCACGCCGCCGTACGTCTCGCGACGGCCGTCGCGGGCTGCGGCCCCGCCGAGCTCGGCCTGCGGATCGGACGGCCCCTTCTGCTCCTTCTCGGCCCAGCGACCCTCGACGCGCTCGAACGAGTGCTTCAACGCCGCGTAGGCGGTCCGGTACGCCCGCTGCTCGTCGCCGTAGCGCTCGAGCGCGTCGTCGCGGACCTCGCGGAAGAGCCGCTTGGCCTTCGCCGGCGACCGGCGCAGCGGCCGCGGGAGATCTTCGTCGCGGGGCGGGGCCATGACCGTCCGTCCCCGAGCGACTGCTCGCGGAAACGCCCGCCGGCAGGTCGGGCCGGGCGACGCAGCCCCCGGACGGGGGATATTCCGGCGGGGTCGTCGCGCCTGGGCTACAACGGGAGGGAGGCCCCGCGTCCCGGGTCGCGTCGAGAGAGGGAGCCAGACCCGGTGCAAGCCACGGAGTCCGCCGTCGCCGTCGTGCAGGCCTGCGAGGAGGTTCTCTCCTACGCCGACGACTGGGCCGGCCTGCAGCGGCTCCGCGTCCTCGACGACGGACCGCGCGGCCTGCGCGTCTCGGCCCCGGCGGGGGTCCTGCGCCGCGACGGCCGGCTGCAGCTGGTCCGCGCCGGCGACGGGACGACGGGCGTCGTCGCCGAGGTGGTCGACCTCCAGCGGATCGGCGGGGCCGACCTCGCCGAGCTGCGCCCCGTCCGCACGTACGACCTCGGCGCCCCGCGCCTCCCGGCCGAGCCGATCGCGAACGGCACGATGGTGATCGTCGGCGTCGGACGCGACGCGATCCCGGTGGAGCTCCCGGTCCGGCTGCTCGAGGCCGCCGACGGCGCGATCGTGTTCACGGCCCACGACGGCTTCGAGCCGGCCGACCAGCTCCTCCTGCGGGACGCCGACGTCGAGCTGACCGTCATCGTCCTGCACGCCGTCTCCGGTCCGCACGGCCGCGGCCGCTACGGTGGCCGGATCATCGCGATCGACCAGCTCTCCCACCGCTGAGGGACCGCCCGCGGGGGCCGTCCCGGGCACGCACGGCCGCGGGACGGGATGGCGGTACGCTCCGCCCGTGGCCGACGTCCGCATGATCGACATCGGTGCGAAGCCCCTCACGCACCGGCGCGCCGTGGCCCGGAGCCGAGTCGAGGTCTCCGCGGAGGTCCGCGCGCGCCTGCAGGCCGGGACGATGCCGAAGGGCGACGTGTTCGCCACCGCCCGGGTGGCCGGGATCATGGCCGCCAAGGGCACGCCCGCGATCCTGCCGCTCTGCCACCCCCTGCTCCTGTCCCACGTGGAGGTCGACCTCGAGGTCGACGAGGCGGCCGGCTGCGTCCGGATCCAGGCGGCCTGCGAGACGACGCACGGCACCGGCGTCGAGATGGAGGCGCTGTGCGCGGCCACCGTGGCCGCGCTCTGCGTCCACGACATGTGCAAGGGCCTCGATCCGACCATGGTGATCGGTGACGTCTGCCTCGTGGAGAAGACCGGCGGTCGCTCCGGCCACTGGCGCCGTCCCGGCGCGGGGACCGCGGAGCCGTGATGCGCGCCGCGGTCCTCACCGTCTCGGACGGCGTCTTCTGGGACGAGCGCGAGGACGCGTCCGGCGCCGTCCTGGCCGAGGCCGCCGGGGAGGCCTCGTTCGACGTCGCCTACCGCGCGGTCGTGCCCGACGAGCGCGCGCAGATCGCCGAGCGGGTCATGGGCTGGTGCGACGGCCAGGCCGACCTGGCGCTCGTGCTCGTGACCGGCGGGACCGGCTTCGCGCCGCGCGACGTCACCCCGGAGGCGCTCGCACCGCTCTACCACCGGCGCGCGCCGGGGCTCGACGAGGCGATGCGCGCCGCGTCGCTGCGCGAGAAGCCGCACGGGATGCTCACGCGGGGCGTGTCGGGCGTGCGTGGTCGCACGCTGATCCTCTCCTTCCCGGGCAGCCCGAACGCCTGTCGCGAGGGCTTCGCCGTCGTCCGGCCCGTCCTCGACCACGCACTGCGCCTGCTCCGGGAGGTGCCCACTGCGCACCTCTGAGGCCGCACCCGCCCCCGGCCTCGCCCGGCGCTTCTCGTCCCTCGTCCGGCTCGAGCACTCGCTGTTCGCGCTGCCGTACGCGTACGTCGGCGCGCTGCTCGCCGCCGACGGCCTCCCCGCCGTGGCGACACTCGTCTGGATCACCGTGGCGATGGTCGGGGCCCGCTCGCTGGCGATGGCGCTGAACCGGCTGATCGACGCCGAGATCGACGCGCGCAACCCGCGCACCGCCCGTCGGGAGCTGCCCGCCGGGCTGCTCGGCCGCGGACAGGTGGCGGCCTTCTCGCTCGGGTCGCTGGCCGTGTTCCTGCTCGCCGTCTCGCAGCTCGCGCCGCGGACGTGGCTGCTCTGGCCGCTCGTGGTCGTGCCGTTCGTCGTCTATCCGTACCTGAAGCGCGTCACGCCGCTCTGCCACCTGTGGCTCGGCCTGTGCCTCGGACTCGCCCCCGTGGGCGCCGCCGTGGCGGTCACGGACCGCGTCGACGCCGAGCCGTTCCTGCTCCTCGGCGTGGTGCTGACCTGGGTCGCGGGCTTCGACGTCATCTACGCCACCATGGACCTCGACCACGACCGCCGCGAGGGGCTGCACTCGATCCCGGCCGACTACGGGATCGCCACCGGCCTGCTCGCGGCCCGGGTGCTGCACGCCACCTCCGTGGTCCTGATGGCGGGCGTCGGCCTCGCCTTCGAGCTCGGACCCGCCTACTGGCTCGGCGTGGTCGCCTGCGCGGCGCTGCTCGCCTACGAGAACGCGATCGTGCGACCGCACGACCTGTCGCGCGTCAACGCCGCCTTCTTCAACGTCAACGCGGTCATCGCCGGGCTGTACCTGGCGGCGGTGGCGGTCGACCTGGCGCTCGGCTGACGAGGGACGTCGTGTCGGTCGACGCGCTGCCGCCCGGCTACACCTCCCGTCCCTCCCGGCTCGACGACGCCGAGGCCGTCGCCGCGCTCGTGAACGCCTGCAGCATGGAGGACTTCGGTGAGCCGGGCCTGTCGCCCGAGCGGCTGCGGGTCCTGTGGTCCGACCCGGCGCGCGACCTGGAGCGGCGCTCGGTCGTCGTGTTCGCGGCCGACGGCTCGCTCGCCGCGTCGCTCGACGTGGTCTCCGATCCGCCGTTCACCGAGCCGACCGTGTACGCGAGCGTGGCCCGGGCCCATCGCGGCCGAGGCCTCGGCACGGCGATGGTGGCCATCGCCGACCGTATCGGCCGCGCCGTCGCGACGGCCGCCCCGCCCGGGTCGGCGCCGGTCCTGCGGTGGATGGTCGCGACGACGGACCACGACGCGCCCGCCCTCCTGCGACGACACGGCTTCGTGCCGGTGCGCCGGTTCTGGCTGATGCGGACGTCGCTCGACGGGACGCCGATGGAGGCGCCGACCCTGCCGTCGGGGCTGCGGATCCGCACGTTCGAGCGCGACCGCGACGAGCGCGCCGTCTACGAGGCCATGGTCGAGGGCTTCCTCGACCACTGGGGCGACGAGGAGTGGACGTTCGAAGGCTGGCTCCACTACGCCGTCGAGGGCGCCGGCGACCGCTACGACCCGTCGCTCTGGTTTCTCGCCACCGCGGGGAACGAGATCGCGGGCCTCGCGATCTGCGAGCCGACGATGGACGCCGACCCCGACGCCGGGTACGTCGACACTCTGGCCGTGCGTCCGGCGTTCCGCCGGCGGGGGATCGCCCGCGCCCTGCTCCTGCACGCCTTCGCCGAGTTCCGTCGACGCGGCGCCCCGCGCGTCGCACTGCACGTCGACGCCTCGAACCCGACGGGCGCCACGCAGCTCTACGAGAGCGTCGGCATGACGGCGCTCCCCCGCGGCGACGTGTGGGAACGGCCGCTCTGACGCGACACGGTCGCCGTGCTCAGGCGGCGCGCCGCTCGGGCGACGGATCGCCCTCGAGCGGCGCCGACACCGCCTGACCCGACTCGGGGAGGTCTCGCGACCACGGGCCGTCCGCGTCGCGGGACGACCGGTCGGCCTCCGCCAGACGGTGGAGCAGGAGCCTCGAGCCGTACTCACGGTGCAGCCTCATGCCCCTTCCATCGTCCGTCGGCGACGGTCGCCGTATCCCGCCGGAAGGGGTTCCGACGCGCGGGCCCCGGACGTGCCGCCGCCACGCCGGCCCGATACTGGCGGGGTGCCCGCGCCCGTCGTCGACCTGCAGAACTGCGGCAAGCGCTTCGGCGAGCGGGTCGCGCTGCGACGCGTCACCCTGACGGTGGCCGCGGGCGAGACCCTGGCGCTGCTCGGGCCGAACGGCGCCGGCAAGTCGACGCTCCTCCGCGTCGTGGCGGGCCTCGTCCGTCCCACGGTCGGCCACGCGCTCCTCGACGGCGTCCCGACGGCGGACGCACCGCCCGCGGTCCGCCGACGGATCGGCTACGTCGCGCACCGGGCCCTCGCCTACCGAGGCCTGACGGCGGCGGAGAACCTGCGGCTGTTCGCCCGTCTCCACGGCGTCGGCGGCGAGCGGGTCGCTCCGGCGCTCGAGCGCGTCGGGCTGGCCGACCGGGCCGACGAGCGGCTGGAGGCGTTCTCGCGCGGCATGGTCCAGCGCCTGTCGATCGCGCGGGCCCTGCTCCACGGCCCCGACCTGCTGCTGCTCGACGAGCCGGCGACCGGCCTCGACCGCGAGGGACGGGCGCTGCTCGACGGCGTCATCGCCGAGGGTCGCGGCCGGGTGACCACCATCTTCAGCACGCACGACGACGAGGCGGCGCGCGGCCTCGCCGACCGGGCGCTCACGCTGCGGGAGGGGACGCCCGTCTGATCGCCACGGCGGTGATCCTGGCCCGCAAGGACCTGCTGCTCGAGCTCCGCCGCCGCGAGGTCGTGCTCGGGATGCTGCAGTTCGTCGTCACCGTGGCGGCGATCGTCCACTTCGCGCTCGGCGGGGACGACCAGGCGCGCGCCGCCACGGGCATGCTCTGGGTCGCGATCGTGTTCACGGCCCTCCTCGGCCTCACCCGCGC
>CADCWC010000302.1:0-1456 GCA_902806305.1 uncultured Thermoleophilia bacterium
GTGCACCGCGGTGAGGTTCACGCGTTGATGGGCGCGAACGGCGCGGGGAAGAGCACGCTCGTCAAGATGCTGACCGGCGCGATCCGGCCGGACGGCGGGACCATCACCGTGGGCGGCGTGCCGTCCACCATCGCGTCGCCCGCGGCGGCGCGCCGGGCGGGCATCGTGTCCGTCTACCAGGACCCGTCGCTCGTGCCCGACCTGACGGTCCTCGAGAACCTGCGTCTCACGGAGACGCCCCCCGAGCGCTTCCGCGAGTGGCTGCGGTTCATGGAGTTCGACGCCGTCGACCTGACCGTCCCGGCGCGCGACCTCCCGTTGCCGACGCTCCGGCTGCTCGACCTGGCCCGCGCCCTGGCCGCCGAGCCGGACGTGCTGCTGCTGGACGAGATCACCGCGGCGCTGCCCGCCGACCTGACCGACAAGGTCTTCGGCGTGGCCCGTGAGTGGCGCGACCGCGGTCGGGCCGTGATCTTCATCTCCCACCGGCTGGTCGAGGTCGCGGCGCTCTGCGACCGGGCCACCGTGCTCCGTGACGGCGTGACCGTCGGCGTCGTCGACCCGGCCCGCGGCTCGGAGGAGCAGATCGTCGCGCACATGCTCGGCCCGGCGGCCCGGGAGGTGGCCCGCGCCCAGGCCGCCCCGCCCCGTCCCGACGCGCCGGGCGAGGACGCGCCCGCCGCCGTCGAGGTCCGCAACCTCCGCGCGGGCGGCGACCTGGCCGACGTGTCCTTCACGCTGCGCGCGGGCGAGGTGCTCGGCGTGGCGGCGCTCGAGGGGCAGGGCCAGGACACGCTCTTCGAGTGCCTGGCCGGCGCGCGCCGGGTCGACGGCGGCGAGATCCTCGTGCGCGGGCGCGCCCGGACCTTCCGCCATCCGGCCGACGCCATCGCCGCCGGCCTCGTGCTCGTGCCCGGCGACCGGCTGCAGGCCCTGCTCCCGCAGCGCTCGGTCCGCGAGAACATCGGCGTCCCCCTGTACCGGCGGATCCTGCGCTGGGGGCCGATCAACGGCCGGCACGAGCGCCGCCGCGTGGACGACGCGGTTGCCCGCCTCGAGATCGACACCCGCGCCAAGTCGCAGGTGCGGCGCCTCTCCGGCGGCAACCAGCAGAAGGTGACGATCGCCCGCTGGCTCGCGGGCGGCTTCGACACGCTGCTCCTGTTCGACCCGACGCGTGGCATCGACATCGGCACGAAGCGCCAGATCTACGCGCTCATCCGCGAGCTCGCCGCGGGCGGCGCCTCGATCCTGGTCTTCACCTCCGAGCTTCCGGAGATCCCCGTGGTCTGCGACCGCGTCGTCGTGCTGTTCGGCGGCCGGGTGGTCGACGAGCTGCCCGGTGCGGATGCCGACGAGCCGGGCCTGCTGCGCGCCTCCCACGGCCTGCCGCGCGCCGTCATCGAGGCGGGGGGCGTCTAGCGGTGGTCGCGGTCGCCCGTCCCCCCCGGCCCCC
>CADCWC010000302.1:1466-5330 GCA_902806305.1 uncultured Thermoleophilia bacterium
CGTCGCCGTGTACCTCCTGCTGCTCGCGCTGCTCGGCATGGCGCGCGGCGCCCACTCGACGTACGGCGCGTTCGACCTCCAGTCGCTCGCGCTCGGCGCGCTGCCGCTCGCCCTGGCGGCCGCGGCTCAGGCCGTGATCGTCATCAGCGGTGGCATCGACCTGTCCGTCGGCCCGGTGATGGCCGTCTTCAACGTGACCGCGGCGCGCCTGATGGTGGACCAGGAGATGGGCGGCGCGCTGCTGATCGCGGCGGGCATCCTCGTCGCGGGCGTCCTCGCCGGGGCGCTCAACGGGGTGCTCGTGACGGCGTCGAGGGTGCCGGACATCATCGTCACGCTGGCCATGTCGTTCGTCTGGGGCGGCGTCGCGCTGCTCATCCTGGGCACGCCGGGCGGCGGCGCGCCCCAGCAGTTCCTCGACCTGGCGGGCGCCACGTCGCTGTCCGAGTGGATCTCGAACGCCTTCCTGTTCCTCGCCGTGTGCCTGGCCGTGATCTGGATCCCCGTGCGGCGCTCACGTCTGGGACTGGCCATCTACGCCATCGGCAGCGATCCCGTGGCGGCCTTCCGCAGCGGCATCGACGTCCGTCGCTCGAAGATCGCCGCCTACGCCATCGGCGGCCTCTTCAGCGCCTGCGGCGGCCTGGCCCTGACGGCCACCACCGGCATCGGCGACCCCCTCTCGGGCAACCTCTACACGCTCGCCGGGGTCTCGGCGATCGTGCTGGGCGGGGTCAGCCTGGCCGGCGGCCGCGGCGGCATCCTCGGACCGGTCGCGGCGGCGTTCGTGCTCACGCTGCTCCCCACGGTGCTGATCTTCCTGGGTGTGGACGCGAACTACTCGCAGGTCATCCAGGGCGTCCTCGTGGTGGCCGTCGTGATGGTCGGCGGTCTGGCCACGCTCCGACGGAGGACCGCATGAGCCGCCGGAGGACGTCGTGAGCGCCCCGCAGGTCGCCGCTCCGCCGCCCTCGCGGTCGGCCGTCGCCTCGGGCGCGGGACGGGTGCAACGCCTCCTGACCGAACGGCCGATCATCGTGCTGCTCGTCCTGTTCGTGGTGCTGATCGCCGCCACGGAGCTCAGCCCGGACGGGGACGTCAACACCGGGTGGGCGCGCGCGAACGTCCAGGCGGCCGCCATCCTGGCCATCCTGGCCGCCGGGCAGACGCTCGTGATGCTGACGGGCGGCATCGACCTGTCCGTGGCGAACGTGATGACCGCGGCGGCGTACGTGACCGCGGCGAACGGCAGCGGCGGCGAGGCGCGGGCGGTGGCGCTGGGCCTCGCGGTCGGCCTGCTGGTCGGCCTCGTCAACGGGGTCGGTGTGGCCGTCTTCCGGGTGCAGCCGTTGATCATGACGCTCGGCATGGGCGCCGTGATCGTCGGCGTCCTGACCGTCTACAGCCAGCAGGGCGTGAGCGGCACGCCGCTCGTGCCGGACGCGGTCCGCGACCTCGGCTCGGGCAGCTTCCTCGACGGCACGATCCCGTACAACCTGCTGCTCTGGGCCCCGCTCGCGGGCCTGATCCTCTACGGGCTGCGGGCCAGCGGCTTCGGCCGCATGCTGTACGCCGTCGGCGACAACGAGCGCGCCTGCCGGCTCGCGGGCGTCCGCGTGTGGCAGGTGCAGCTGACGGTCTACGTGCTCTGCGCGTTCCTGAGCGCCGTGGCCGGGCTGCTCCTCCTCGGCTACACGAACGCCGCGGACCTCGAGCTCGGCAACAACTACCTGCTGCCGTCCGTGGCGGCCGTGGTGATCGGCGGCACGTCGATCTTCGGCGGCGTGGGCGGCTACGGCGGGACGATCGTGGGCGCCTTGATCCTGACGGTGCTCGGCAGCCTGCTGACGCTGCTCGACGTCGAGGAGGCGATCCGCCAGGTCCTCTACGGGACCATCATCCTGGTCCTCGCCTGGGCCTACACGCGCGTGTCGGGCGGGACCGCCGACCGCTGAAGTCCCCGGCCGCCACGGGCGGCCCGACATCCCGACGACTGCGAGGAACCGTGGCGAAGCCGCACTCCGTGACCATGCTCGGCACCGGGCTGATCGGGCTGTTCTACACCCAGACGCTGCATGGTCGCCGCGGGCTCGACCGGGTCGGCTGCGTCTACTCGCGCAGCGAGGAGCGCGCCCGCGCCTTCGCGGCCGAGAACGACGTGCCGCACCGGAGCACGGACCTCGAGGAGGCGATCCGCCACCCCGACACCGACACCGTCGTGATCGCGCTGCCGAACCACCTTCACGAGGAGGCCGTGCGCCTCTCGGCCGAGGCGGGCAAGGCGATCCTGTGCACGAAGCCGCTCGGCCGGACGGCCGAGGAGGCGCGCCGGATGCTCGACCTGGTCGAGCGCCACGGCGTCTTCGCGGGCTACCTCGAGGACCTCTGCTACACGCCGAAGCACCTGAAGGCGGTGCAGTCCGTCCGCGACGGGGCGATCGGGCGTGTGATGTGGGTGCGCTCCCGCGAGACGCATCCCGGTCCCCACAGCGCCTGGTTCTGGGACGCGGAGCTCGCGGGCGGCGGCTGCATCGTCGACCTCGGCTGCCACTGCATCGAGATCATCCGTCGCTTCATGGGCAAGGACGACCGTCCGGTCGAGGTCATGTGCTGGGCCGACACGCTCGTGCACCCGATCGAGGCCGAGGACAACGGCATCGCGATGATCCGCTTCGAGAGCGGGGCGATCGGCCAGTTCGAGGTCAGCTGGACGTTCCGGGGCGGCATGGACCTCCGCGACGAGGTGGCGGGCACCGAGGGGACGATCTGGCTCAACAACTTCCTGCGGACCGGGTTCGAGATGTTCTCGTCCGGTGCGGGCGGCGGCTACGTGGCCGAGAAGGCCGAGTCCGACTCCGGCTGGCTCTTCCCGGTCGGCGACGAGGTGTCGGAGCTCGGCTACGTCGACATGTTCCACGACATGTTCGACGCCATCGACGAGGGTCGGCCGCCCCAGGAGACGTTCTACGACGGCTACGTCGTCAACGCGGTCATGGACGCGTGCTACCGGTCGGCCCGGACGAAGGCCTGGGAGGGCGTCCGGCTCGACGACTGGCGGGGCGCGGGCGCCACGGCCATCGAGCGGCCGGCGCGCACCTTCGAGGACCAGGTCGTCATCAAGGAGGAGCACATGCCGGACGGGCGGCGCAAGCTGATCCTCAAGGACCCGACCACCGGCGCCTTCTCCGATCGCGTCGTCGCGGGCGCCTGAGCGGTGCGGGGACTGGCGAAGCTCGCGCCCGGTCCGGGGAACGTGGCGCTCGCCGAGCGGCCCGAGCCCCGACCGGGACCGGGCGAGGTCGTCCTCGACGTGGTGGCCACCGGCGTCTGCGGCACGGACCTGCACATCGAGGCGGGCGAGTACCCGAGCGTGCCGCCCGTGACGATGGGCCACGAGGTCTCGGGCGTCGTCGCGGCGCTCGGCGACGGCGTGTCCACGTCGTGGCTCGGCCGCCGCGTGGCCCCCGAGACCTACGCCTCGACGTGCGGCGTCTGCCGGCACTGTCGCGCCGGGCGCCGCAACCTGTGCGCCGAGCGACGGTCGATCGGCACGCACGTCGACGGAGGCTTCGCCCCGCGGCTCGTCGTCCCGGCGGCGAACCTCCATCCGCTCCCCGACGGGCTCGACGCCGCGGCCGCCTCGGCCCTCGAGCCGCTCGCCTGCGTCTGCAACTCGCTGTTCGAGCGCTCGCAGATCACTGCGGGCGACGAGGTGCTGGTGGTCGGACCGGGCGCGATCGGCCTGCTCGCGGCCCAGGCGGCGCGGGCCGCCGGCGCGCGCGTCCACGTCCGGGGCGCCGTGCACGACGAGGCGCGGCTCGAGCTCGCCCGCCGGCTCGGGTTCGAGACGTCCGCGGCGGGCGC
>CADCWC010000303.1 GCA_902806305.1 uncultured Thermoleophilia bacterium
CAGCTCGCGCGGTCGACCACCGTCAGATCGCCGGCGTTGGGCGTCGGCGACGGTCCCAGGAACTCCGGGCGGGCCGGCGTTCCCGCCGATGCGGTCGCCCCCCAGCCGACGGTCGTCACGCGCGCTCCCGCTGCTGCCAGGGCGGCGTCGGCGGGGCCGGCCATGCGCAGCGGCGGGACGTCGAGGACCGGCGGGTCCACCCGCAGGACCGCGAGGTCGCCGCCCGACACCTCGCGCTGGCGGTCCAGCGGGACCCAGCGCGGATGGGTGGCGATCGCGGCGATCCGCAACGGCCGTCCGGTCCGTGCGGGCAGGGGCCCGAGGCAACCAGCGCTCGTCGGCGGGATCCCCGCCCTCGACGCAGTGGGCGGCCGTGACGATGCGGTCGGGGGCGACGAGCGCTCCGGTGCACCCGCCGTCGCCCACGAGCCAGCGGCGGGCGCTCGGATCGGCGGGGTCGCCGCCCACGACCGCCGAGCCGGCGCGGACCACGCGAGCGCCGAGGCGGCGACGAGGACGAGCCGTGCGTGGCGCAGCACGCGGCCGTCGTGTGCTCCCGCCGCCCGTGGGACATGGGGGTTGCCCCCCGGGTGTCCCGACGGCCGGCGTGTCCGCGATCGAGCGAGGAGGACCCCGTGGGCTTGCTCGACGGCGCCGGACCGCCGACAGTTCGAGCAGGATGGGCGGATCCTCGATGAGCGCAGGAGAGCGGCGGCTCGTGTGGCGGACGGAGGCTCCGTTCCTCGCGGTGGCCCTCCTCGTGGCGGTGCTGGTTCCCGCCGAGCGCGCGTTCTCGCCCGTGGCCGCCGGCGCCCTGCTCGCCGCCTTCGTCGTCGCGGATGCGATCCGGCTGCCGATCAGGGGCGTGTACGACGCACCGCCCGTCCAGGTCGTCTTCGTCCCGATGCTCCTGCTCCTGCCGCTGAACGTGGTGCCGGCGCTCGTCGCCGCGGGCTGCGTGCTCGGGCACCTGGTCGCCGCCGCCCGCGGGCAGGCCCGTCTCGGGCGCCTGCCGCTCGCGTTCGGGAACGGCTGGTTCTCGCTCGGGCCCGTGCTCGTCCTGGCGCTGGCGGGGGAGGTCGAGCCCCAGCTCGAGGACTGGCCGGTCTACGCTGCCGCGTTCGCCGCCCAGCTCGCGTGCGATCAGGCGGCGCTGTGGGCGCGGGTCCTGCTGCAGGGCGACCAGCCGCCCGTGGGCGGGATCTCCGGCGAGCTGGTGTGGGTGGGCGGCGTGGACTTCTTCTTCTCCATCGTCGGCCTCGTCGTGGCCCTCGACCTGCACGACGACGTCGAGCGCGGCGTCCTGCCCTTGGTCGCCGTCCTCGCGCTCACCGCGCTCGCCGCGCACGAGCGACGCGTGCGGCTGCGGCGCGAGCAGCAGGCGCTGCACGACCCGCTCACCGGGCTGGCCAACCGGACGCTCCTGCACGAGCTGCTGAGCCGGGCCGTCGCGCAGGCCCACCGGGCGGGCACCGAGGGCGCCGTGCTCCTCCTCGACCTGGACCGGTTCAAGCAGGTCAACGACACGTTCGGCCATCACTGCGGCGACCGGCTCCTGCAGCACGTCGCCGACCGGCTGCGGCAGGCGCTCCGCGCGAGCGACGTCCCCGCTCGGCTGGGCGGCGACGAGTTCGCGGTCCTGGTGCCCCCGGGCGCCGGCTCCGAGGAGCCGGAGGTCCTCGCCGACCGGCTCACGGAGCTCATCGGCCGGCCCTACGACCTCGATGCACGGCAGGTGGAGATCGGCGTGTCGATCGGCCTCGCCCGGTTCCCGCCCGACGGCCACGATCCCCTCGAGCTGCTCGTCCGCGCCGACGAGTCGATGTATCGCACGAAGGCCCGCCGCCGGGCGTCCGGCGTGCTCTGACGTCGTCGGGGGCGACCGGACGATGCCGTTCAGGGCGCCGACGTCCCGGGGGCTGTATCCCCCCGTCGAGCCGTACGAGCATGGGCTGCTCGACGTGGGCGACGGCCATCAGGTGTACTGGGAGGTCTGTGGGCGGCCGTCGGGCAAGCCTGCGGTGGTCCTGCACGGTGGACCGGGGTCCGGGTGCACGCCGTGGTGGCGGCGCCTCTTCGATCCCGAGGCCTACCGCGTCGTCCTGCTCGACCAGCGCGGGTGCGGCCGGAGCCTGCCCGACGCGGGCCTGCCGACCTCCTCCCTCGCCGCCACCACCACGCACCACCTCGTCGCCGACCTGGAGCGCCTGCGCCGTCACCTGGGGATCGAGCGGTGGCTCGTTCTCGGCGGGTCGTGGGGCTCGACGCTGGCGCTGGCCTACGGCCAGCGCCATCCCGATCGCGTCACGGAGATGGTCCTGTTCTCGGTCGCCACGACCACGCGCCGCGAGGTCGAGTGGGTCACGCGCCACAGCGGGCGCTTCTTCCCGGCGCAGTGGGAGCGCTTCCGGCATGGCGTGCCGGCGGCCGAGCGCGACGGCGACCTCGTCGAGGCCTACAGCCGCCTCCTGCACGACCCCGACCCGGCGGTGCGCGCGCGGGCGGCGCACGACTGGTGCGCATGGGAGGACGCGCACGTGCGGACGCGACCCGGCCAGCCGCCCGATCCGCGCTACGACGACCCGGCGTTCCGCGCCCGCTTCGCGCGCCTGGTCACGCACGTCTGGCGCCACGGGGCGTGGCTGGGCGAGGACGAGCTGCTGCGGGGCGTCGAGCGGGTGCGGCACGTCCCTGCCGTCCTCATCCACGGCCGGCTGGACGTCAGCTCGCCGCTCGACGTCCCGTGGGCGCTCGCCGCGGCCTGGCCCGCCGGCGAGCTCGTGGTCGTCGAGGACGAGGGGCACACAGGCGGGCCGGGGATGGCGGGCGCCGTCGTCGCGGCCACGGATCGCTTCGCCCGCCGTGCGCGGGCGGACCCGTCCGGATAGCGTCGGCCTGACCTCGCCGGCGCGCGCGAGGGCGCCCCGGCCTGACCCGCGGCGTCGGGCGCTACGCCGCGGCCACCCGGACGGCGGAGCCCGACGGGGGATGGCCGAGGCGGGCGGCCGCGCTGCCTCCGCGCAGGAACAGCTCGAGGAAGCGCCGCTCGCCACCGCCGGCCAGCGGCCAGCCCGAGGAGCCGGGAGCCAGCGCGAGCTCGCCCTCGGCCACGGCGAACGAGCCGTCGGAGACGATGGCCGTGGCCACCGCGGACCCCACGCGGACGAGCACGCGCTCGCCGCTTGCGGCCGGCGGCTGCTCCACCGTGGTCTTGAGGTTGCCGTACCCGTCGGTGTAGGCGACGACGTCCGGCGGGACGGGCGGGATCGCGCCCGCCCCGAGGAGCTCGAGGATCCCGTCGCGGTCGCCGCGCGCGAGCCGGCCGATCGCCCCCGGCAGGAAGTCGCGCGAGCGGAACTGGGAGCCGGCCGCGGGCACGTCGAGGACGTGCAGCGGCATCTCGCCCGCCACGAACGCCAGCGAGTGCCCGGAGTTGGGGCCGACCACGAGCGTCCCGGCGGCCGTCCGGCCGACGGTGAAGCCCTCGCCCTCGTTGGCCTCGCGCGCGTCGCCGTCGTCCCGGCGCGGAGCGACGTTGTGGAAGACCGCCCGGTCGGCCGGACCCTCGTTGAGGGCGAGCTGCGCGACCACGAAGCCTGCGGCGAGCGTGTCGAACGGCGCGACCGGTGTGGCCACCACCATCGCGCCGGGCACCTCGGCCGCCAGCCGCTGGGCCACCTCGGCGAACGCGAGATCCCCGGCGGGTCCGTAGTCGGCCACCACGTGCACGAGCATGCCGGTCCCCGTACCCGGCGCACGTGCGGAGGGGACCGGCGTCCGATGAGTCGTGGGTCGCGCGGGAGTCTCCAGGGGTGACAACGGTCGCGGGACCCCGGTCCCGCCGGACGAGAGGAACACCGTCATGCCCCAGAAGATCGTCCCGAACCTCTGGTTCGACACGGAGGCCGAGGAGGCCGCGGCCTTCTACGTCTCCGTCTTCGAGCGCTCGCGGATCGTGAACGTCACGCACTACACCGAAGCCGGCCCCCGGCCCGCCGGCACGGTGATGAGCGTGGAGTTCGAGCTGGACGGCCAGCGCTTCGTCGGCATCAACGGCGGCCCGCAGTTCACGTTCTCCGAGGCGGTCTCGCTGGCCGTCACGTGCGAGGACCAGGACGAGGTCGACCACTACTGGGAGAAGCTGTCCGAAGGCGGCGAGGAAGGGCCGTGCGGCTGGCTCAAGGACCGCTACGGCCTGTCCTGGCAGGTCGTGCCCACCGGGATGGACGAGCTGTTCGCCGACCCGGACCCCACCCGCGCGCAGCGGGCGATGCAGGCGATGTTCGGCATGAAGAAGCTCGACATCGCCGCGCTGCAGGCGGCAGCCGACGGCGTCCCGGCGGCCTGAGCGGCCGGCGGCGCCGTCGAGCGTGGCCCCATCGGCGCGCCGGCTCGGCCGGCGCGCCACGGGCTACGACGGGAGCCTGCCGCCCGTGTTCATGAACGACTTGGCCACGATCACCCAGCGACCCTCGATGCGATTGAGCAGGAAGAAGTCGACGAACGACAGCGCGCCCCAGAAGCCGTCCTCGGCGAGGGTCGCGGTGGCGGCGTCGCCTGCCTGGTGGATCGACACCACGCGCCCGCGGTACGTCCCGTCGACGTCGGCGGGCCTCTGGCCGGCCATGTCGAAGAACCCGGCGATCGGGACGTCGAACCGCTGGTCGCCGACCGCCCCGAACATCTGCGCGTCGTCGTGGAACGCCTCGCGCAGCTTCGCGACGTCGCCGCGGGCGGAGCCGTCGATGTAGAGCTGGAGCACCGACGCGATGGCGTCGTGGTCGTCGATGCGCTCCCGGTCGGCCGCCGGGGCCGCCGTCTGCGGACTGGTCATGTCCGGCCTCCTTGTTGACGCTGCGACGGTACGCTCGTCGTGGGGGCGGGTCAATGCACGCGCCCACGCAGGACGCGCAGCCGGCCGCTCCGCCGCGGGGTCAGGCAGGCTGTCCGGCGGCGAGGGCCTGGACCGCCTCCGTGGTCAGGCCCTGCCCGCCGATCGCCCAGTCGCCGCTGCGGACCTCGTCGATGACGCACCAGGTGACGCCGCGCATGTTCTCGCCCTCGACGCTGACCATGGCGTCGGTCAGGCGCTCGGCGATCTGGGTCTTCTGCTCGGGCGTGAAGACGCCCTCGATGACCTTGACGTTGATGAAGGGCATGCTGCGCTCCTTGCGCTGGGATGGACGGAGCGCGATCCCACCACCCGGGCGTGTGACCGGGCGTGTGATCAGGCGGTGGCCGCGAGCTCCAGTTGGAGCGCGGGATTGTCGATCGCCTCGGCGAGCAGGCGGGCGGAGGCCACGGCGCCCGGGTCGCCGAGCCGCCCCC
>CADCWC010000304.1 GCA_902806305.1 uncultured Thermoleophilia bacterium
TCGGGCGGCGTGAGCCTGCCGCCCTTCGCGCCGATCGCACCGCACTGGACGCAGTTCGACGGCGCCATCCGCAGCGCGACCGTGCCGTCCGCGGTCTCGGTCCCCTCGTCGAGCTCGTAGACGGCCGCCGGGCACAGGTTGACCCAGGTCTCGGCGAGCGCGCGGGGCACGCGCCCCGGGTGCAGGAGCAGGTGGTTCGGCTGGTCGTCGCGCGTGCGGTTGCCGCTCAGGTACACGCTCGAGAGCTTGTCGAACGTGAGCGTGCCGTCGGAGGGCGGATAGCTGCGACCGAGATCCTCGACGTCCTCCCAGGCGTCCGGGTGCAGCTCGCGCTCGCGCCGCGGGAACCGGCCGCCGGTGACGTCCATCAGCCCCGCCAGCGCGCCGCCGACCACGAGGCCGCCTGAGAACGCCTGCCGCATGTTGCGGACCCGGTACAGGTCGCGCGCGATCTCGCTGCGCTTGACGGCGTCGTGGTAGCCCCGCAGCGCGTCTCGCGCGCCGAGGTCCGTCCCGGCCCGGAGCGCCGCATGGATCGCCTCCGCGGCGAGCATCCCGGAGCGCATGGCGTAGTGGACGCCCTTCAGCTTCGGCACGTTGACGAAGCCCGCGCTGTCGCCGCAGAGCACGCCGCCCGGGAAGTCGAGCCGGCGCGGCAGCGCGTACCAGCCGCCCTCGGGGATCGTCTTCGCGCCCCACGCGAGCCGCTCGCCGCCCTCCAGCAGGCGCCGGATCAGCGGGTGGGTCTTGAACTCCTGCAGCAGGTCGTGCACCGAGAGCCGCGCGTCGGCGTAGTCGAGACCGACGACCAGGCCGATCGCGATCCGGTCCTCGCCCATCGGGTAGACGAACGAGCCGCCGAACTCGCCGTACCGCGCCGCGGCGCGGAGCGGCCAGCCGAGCGTGTGCAGCACGCGGTCGAGCGGGCGGGCGACGCGCCAGACCTCCTTCACCCCGAGCGCGTAGATCTGCGGGTGGCGCCCCTCGAGGCCGAACCGGTCGACGGCGACGCCCGCCAGGTGGCCCTGCGTGCCCTCGGCGAGCACGGTGGCCTGGGCCACGATGTCGGTCGGCGGCGCCGAGCCCGGCTTCGGCGACCCGTCGCGCCCGAGCCCCTTGGCGCCGGTCCGGACGCCCCGCACGGCGCCGTCCTCGACGAGCAGCGCGTGGGCGTCGGTCTCCGGCAGGACCGTCACCCCGAGCTCCTCGGCCTCCTCGGCCAGCCGACGCACGAGCCGCGAGAGGGAGAAGACGTGGTTGCCCTTGTTGTGGAACGGCGGCGGCGTCGGCAGCCGCAGCGACCGCCGACCCGTCAGGAAGTGGACCGCCTCGCGCCGCACCTCGCCGTAGCTCGAGAGCTCCTCGAGCGATCGGCCGGGCAACAGCTCGCGCAGCGCCGCCGGATTCACCACCGCGCCCGAGAGCGTGTGCGAGCCGACCGCCTTGCCCTTCTCGAGCACGACGATCGGCAGCTCGCCCAGCCGCTCGGCCGCCGCCGGGTCGTCGGCGAGCAGCTGGGCCAGGCGGACCGCTCCGGCGAGCCCGGCCGGCCCCGCGCCGACGAAGGCCGCGCCCACGTCGATCCGCAGGTCCGCGGGCCCGTCCGGTGGCGCGAGGTAGGCGTCCGGCCGGTAGGGCGGCGGGAAGTCGGCCGGGCGGACGCTCACGGCGCGAACCGTAGCCGCGATCGCGGCCGTCACCGGGAAGGACCGGCGTCAGGCCCGGCGAACACGGACGGCATGCGGTCGCTCTTCGTCGTCGTCGGCGTGCTCGTCGTGCTGCTCCTCGTCTTCTCGTCCGGCGCGGTCAGCGGCCAGCTCTGCGTGCGCAGCGTCGGCTGCCTGCGCGGCGACGACGGAGGCCTGCGGCTCGACAGCTCACGCGGCGCCCAGCCGGCCGCCGTCCGGCCCGCCGAGACCACGCCGTAGGAGCCTGTTGCGAATGCATCATCGCCGCTGGGAGTTGCCGGGGCCCCGCAGCTTGCGTCCGCGCGACCGCAGGCAGGGTGGTGTCCTGTCAAGAGAGCGCGGGCGCGAGATGCGCAGTTCCGGCGGCTTCCTGCGGGGACCGATGGTTTCCGCAACAGGCTCCTAGGTCGACGGTGCTCGAGGTGGGCACCACCGGCAAGACGCCCGCCTGGCGCGTGGGCTGCTGGCTCGCGGGGGTCGCCCTGCTCGTGGTGATCCCGCTCGGCCGCGGCCGCCAGGGGCTCCTGGAGACGGCTGCGGTCCTCGCGCTCGGCGTGCTCCTCACGGCCCCCCATGCCCTGGCGCGCCTCGGCGGCGCCGCGCCCTACCGCCCGCCCGAGAGCGCCGTGCGGCTGCGTCCCGTGCGGATCCCGACCTACGTGCTCTACCACCTGCTCGTGCGCCTGCCGGTGTGGCTCGGCGACGTGCTGTACACCGCCCTCTGGCGCGCGGTCGGCGAGGCCCACGCCCGGCACGCCGACCGTCGCGCGGCGCGTCCGCTCGCCGCACCGTTGCCCTTCGGCCAGGACGAGCCGACGTGGTCGCCGTTCGACCCCGTGCCACACGAGGCGCACGTCCGGCCCGGTCCGCGCGGCGGCCGGCTCGGGCGCGCCTGGCGCCGCGCGGACCGCTAGGAGCCCGTCCGGGAAAGCAGCGGGTTCCCGGGGCCGGCCGGTCGGTCGGCGCCTCCAGGGACGGTAGGCTGGCGCGCCCGTGAGCGCCGCTCCCTCCCCCGACCTCCCCACGCCGCTCGTCGGCGTGATCATGGGGTCGCAGTCCGACTGGGAGACCATGCGCCACGCCGCCGAGACGCTCGAGGCGCTCGGCGTCCCGCACGAGACGCGCGTCGTCTCCGCGCATCGCACGCCCGACCTGCTGTTCGCCTACGCCGAGGACGCCGAGCGGCGCGGCCTCGAGGTGCTCGTGGCCGGCGCGGGCGGGGCAGCGCACCTGCCGGGGATGCTCGCGGCGAAGACGCTTCTGCCCGTGCTGGGCGTGCCCGTGTCATCGCGGGCCCTGAACGGCGTCGACTCGCTGCTCTCCATCGTGCAGATGCCCGCCGGCGTGCCCGTCGGCACCCTCGCCATCGGTCGCCCCGGAGCCGTCAACGCGGCGCTGCTCGCGGCCGCCATCGTCGGACGGGCGCGCCCCGCGCTGCGGGCGGCGCTCGAGGCCTGGCGGACGAGCCAGACCGAGGCGGTGCTGGCCGACCCCGTGCCCCACGACCCGCGATGAGTCCGGTCGTGGGAATCCTCGGCGGCGGGCAGCTCGCCCGGATGCTCGCGCTCGCGGGCGTCCCGCTCGGCATCCGCTGCCGCGTCCTCGATCCGGCGCCCGACGCCTGCGCGGCCGCGGTCGCCGAGCACGTCCAGGCCGCCTACGACGACCCGGCGGGCCTCGACCGGCTGGCCGACGGCGCCGACGCCGTCACGTTCGAGTTCGAGAACGTGCCGGCGGCGGCCGCGGAGCGGCTCTCGGCGCGCGTCACGGTGCGGCCCTCGCCGACCTCGCTGGCGGTGAGTCAGGACCGGCTGGCCGAGAAGCGCCTGTTCGCCGAGCTCGACGTGCCGACCCCCGACTGGCACGCCGTCGACGGCCCGCAGGACCTGGCGCGAGCGCTCGAGGTCGTCGGCGTGCCGGCCGTGCTGAAGACGCGCCGCCTGGGCTACGACGGCCACGGCCAGCGGGTCGTGGCGTCGCGTGCGGAGGCGCTGGAGGCCTGGGACGCCCTCGGTGCCGTCCCGCTCCTCGCCGAGCGTCGCGTGCCGTTCAGCCGCGAGCTGTCCGTGCTCGTCGTCCGCGGAGCCGACGGCGCGACCGCCGCCTGGCCGCTCGCCGAGAATCGCCACGAGGGCGGGATCCTGCGGCGGACGACCGCGCCCGCGCCCGACCGCGGCTCGCTCCAGGGCGAGGCCGAGGCGCTCGGCCGGCGGATCCTCGAGCGCCTCGACCACGTCGGCGTGCTGGCCCTCGAGCTGTTCGAGGAGGACGGGCGGCTGCTGGCCGACGAGCTCGCGCCGCGGGTCCACAACAGCGGGCACTGGACGATCGAGGGCGCGACGACGAGCCAGTTCGAGAACCATCTGCGCGCCGTGCTCGGACTGCCGCTCGGCGCCACGACGGCGCGCGGCGCGTGGGAGATGGAGAACCTGCTCGGCACGCCGCCGCCGCTGCCGGAGCTGCTCGGACGTCCCGGAGCGCACGTCCACCTGTACGGCAAGGCACCGCGGCCGGGACGGAAGGTCGGGCACGTCACGTCGCCGTGGACGTCCGCGGGCGTCGCGCGCGACGTCCGCTAGGATCCCGCGACCCACAAAAGACCCGTGACGGGCCGACCCTTCCGGACGCGCGACGGCGTCCCTGAGGGCTCGCCGCCCGTCGAAGACGGACGGCGTCTCCGGTGCAGCTCGGCCGAACCCTGAGGGGCAGCGGCGGACGCCTGCCCGCGCGCCGTCGATGAAGCCCGCCCGTGGTTGCGACGCCACGGGTCGGCGGACCGTGACGGCGCGCACCGGAGTGTGCGGGCCGTACGGCGAGGAGACACGAATCGACATGTCGAGGACCAGTACCCTGACCACCTGCTGCATCGCCACGCTCGCCCTGACAGGCGTCGGCGACGCGGACGCGCACCCGAACGGCGAGCCGCCCGGCACCAGCTGCCGCGGCCACCACAGCGCGCGCTACTGCGAGACGCGGGCGCTGCGGCGTCAGATCCCACGCACCCGTGTGAAGGCGGTCCGCCACGCCCGGACACTGCTGCGGGACGACCCTCGCGCCGCTCGCCTCCACTGGCGCCTCGGCGCGCTGCGCCGCGAGGCCCGCTTCTGGCGGAACCTCCACCGACGGCTCGCGCGCCTCGCCGACACGCCGTGGTCGGCCCGGATCGTGCGGTGGGAGGCGTTCATGTGCATCCACCGCCATGAGGGGCCGTGGACGGCCCGTACCGGGAACGGCTACTACGGCGGCCTGCAGATGGACCTCTCGTTCCAGCGCGCCTACGGACGCGACTTCCTGCGGCGGTGGGGCACCGCGGACCGCTGGCCACCCGCCGCGCAGGTCGTGGTTGCGGACCGTGCCTACCGCGCCGGCCGCGGCTTCACCCCGTGGCCGAACACCGCCCGGGCCTGCGGGCTCCTCTAGGGCCCGTCGAGGGAGCGGCTGGGCGGCCGTCCGCCCGCCCCCGGGCGGACGGCCGCGGGCCCGGAGCCGCGGCCCGGTGGGGCCGACGGCCGGGCAACCCGGGCAGACCGCGACGGTCGTCGGCCCGGGAGGTCGTGTGCGCTCAGAGTGAACGCACGTGCATGCCGCCACGCCGCTGCGGCGGCGCCGGCGCGGCCGCCGCGG
>CADCWC010000305.1 GCA_902806305.1 uncultured Thermoleophilia bacterium
GGCGTCCTGCATGCCTCGCCGGCCGGGCGCGAGATCTTCGCGGGCGAGTCGGGATCGCACCCGGCGGGCACGCTCATCCGGCAGCCACGCCTCGCCGGGACACTCGACCGACTGGGGGAGACGGGCGCCGAGGATCTCTACCGCGGTGCGCTCGCGGAGCGGCTCGCCGCCTTCTTCACCGCCGAGGGAGGTGCGCTGAGCCGGCACGACCTGGAGGCCTACCGGGTCGTGGCGCGCCGACCGGTCGAGACCGGCTACCGCGGCCGCGCGGTCGTCACGAACGCCCCGCCGTCGACGGGTGGTCTGCTGCTCGCCTACGCGCTCGCGGTCGCCGACGGGCTCCCGTCGCCTGAGGATCCGCTCGGCCCGGACGCAGTCCGGATCACGGCCGCCGTGCTCGCCGAGGCCGAGTCGCGTCGCTCGCCGGACCTGGTCCGTCGCCTCGACCGTGGCGGCGCGCGTCGGCTGCTCGACCCCGCGGCGGTGAAGGACGGACGCCGCCGGGTGCTCGACGCGCTCGCGGCCGGCCCGCTGGTGCCCGCCGCGATGCCCGCCGCGCGCGGCACGACCCACATCAGCGTCCTCGACGCCGCGGGCAACGCCGCGTCGATGACGGCCTCCACCGGCACGGGGTCCGGCGTCTTCGTCGCCGACACGGGCATCCACATGAACAACATCCTCGGCGAGGAGGATCTCGTCGGGGAGGGCATGCGCGTCCGACCGGGACGCAGGCTGACGTCGATGATGGCGCCGACGTACCTGCGCGGCGCCGACGACTTCGAGGCCGTCGTCGGCTCGAGCGGCTCGGCGCGGATCCGCTCGGCGATGTACCGCGTCATCTCGGGGCTCGTGGACCACGGGCTCTCGGCCCGCCAGGCCGTCGACCTGGCCCGCGTCCACCCGAGCGGCACGGTGGTCGACCTCGAGGGCGGGACGCCCGCCGCCACGGTCGAGGCGCTCGAGCGGGCGGGCGAGGGGGTCCTCGCGTGGCCCGACCGCAACATCTACTTCGGCGGTGCCCAGGTCGCCGCCCGTCGGCGGGGCCGTCTGGAGGCCGCCGGCGACCCACGACGCGGTGGCGACGGCGTGGTCGTCTCGCCGTGAGCGGCGGACGGACCTCGCCGAGGGTCGAGATCCGCGAGCTGCGCCGCGGCGACGAGCGCTGGCTGCTCGCCCTCCGGCGCGAGAACCATGCGTTCCTCGACCCCTACGAGCCGACCCGTCCTCCGGGCTTCCTGACCGCTGACGCACAGCGCCTCCACGTCGAGCGTTCGCTGGCCGCGGCGTCGGCCGCGCCGTTCGTGATCGTCGCCGACGGCGAGCCCGTCGGGACGGTGAACATCTCGAACGTCGTGCGGGGCGCGTTCTCGAGCGGCAACGTCGGCTACTGGGTGGCGCAGCGCTGGAACGGCCGTGGCGTCGCCACGCGCGCCGTCGGGCTCGTGGTGGCACGGGCGTTCGGCGCGCTGGGACTGCATCGGCTGGAGGCGGGAACGCTGCTCCACAACGTGGCGTCGCAGCGGGTGCTGACCCGGAACGGGTTCCGGCCGGTCGGGGTCAGCCCGCGCTACCTGCACATCGGCGGCGCGTGGCGTGACCACCTGCTCTTCGCCCGGACCGTCGACGACCCACCTCCCGGCCCTACGGACGCGTCCGGCGCCGCCACGGCCGCCGTCCGGGACGCCGGCCCCGGCGACGCGCGGGCGCTCCTGGCACTGCTCGAGGCGGCGGCGTCGGACCCCGTGACGGGGCTCGACCCCCCGGTCGGCGGCCCGGCCGAGGAGCGACGGCGGCTGGCGGCGATCGCGCGGTCCGAGGACGCCCGAGTCCTCGTCGCCGTCCGTGACGAGGCGGTCGTCGGCCGGCTGGAGCTCCGCCGGGACGCGCACCCCGCCGCGCCGCACGTGGCCGAGGTGGGGTTCGCCGTCGCCCCGGACGCACGCCGGAGCGGCGTGGCGCGCGCGCTGCTCGCGGGCGCCCGGCAATGGGCGGCGGGGGCGGGCGTCACGACCCTCGAGGCCTACGTGGCGCCGACGAATGTCCCCGCCGTACGCCTCCTGGACGGCCTCGGCTGGCGGGTGGAGGGTTTCCGTCCCCGCCGGTTCCGCAGTCGGAACGGGCCGATCGACGTCCTGCTCCTGGCCCTCGACCTCGAGTCGAGATAGAGATCGAGAAAGAGGCGGCCGGCCCCGAGGCGGCGACGCGCCTAGAGGTCGAGGAAGGCGGCGATCTCCTCCGGCGTCCGGACGCGACCGTTCGCCATGGCGCGACGCTGCACCTCGCCCGCGATCCGGAAGCCGCGGTGGACCTGCTCGATCAGGCGCGCCACGGTCACCAGCCGGCGCCCCTCGTCACGCTCCTCGAGCAGCTCCTGCTTGGCCTCGACGTCGAACTCGATCCGCCCGGCCAGGGCGTACGAGAGGCCCGCGCCCGCCTCCGGCGGCTCGGGCTTCGCCCGTCCCGGCGTGTCGGTCAAGAGCGCGGCGTAGGCCTCGAGCGCCCGCTGCTGCAGCGCCTCAGGCGCCTCAGGCGGGTCGTCGACGAGCGGCTCGACGTCGGCCGTGCGGTACGCGCGCACGTCGTGGACGGCGACCAGCTCGACGGGGTCGGCGCCACGGACGAGGATGTTCGAGCGGCCGTCGGGGAAGCGTTCGAGGACCTCCGTGATGAGGGCGGTGCAGGCCACGCGGCGGAGGCCCTCGCCGTCGTGCAGGGCGATCGCGAAGGGCTCGTCGCCCTCCTCGCACCGGGTCGCGAGCTCGCGGTAGCGCGGCTCGAAGATGTGGAGCGGCTGGAGCTCGCCGGGCAGGAGGACGAGGCCGAGCGGGAAAAGAGGAACGTCGGTGATCATCGCTCCCGGACAGGGTAGAGGGCGGGCAGGGCGCCCGGTGAGAAGCGTTTCGCGCCTGACCACGCCCGCGGCCCGGGGTCCACTGTGAGCGCCGCCCGCGACGACCGGCTCGTGGCGGACATCGTCGCGAACATCCCCGGCGTGACGGACCCTGCGCCCGTCCGGGCGCTGCTCGCGGCCTGGTGGGAGCACGCGGCGCGCGAGGCGTCGCAGGGTCGGCTCGTCGACTCGCGGGCCTTCATCACGGAGCGTCAGGCCGCAGGCCTGCTCGAGCTGCCGCCGGCGCTGGCCGAGCGCGTGATCGAGCGGGAGTTCGCGTTGCTGCACGGGAATGCGCCCGCCGTGCCGCTGGAGGCCGCGGTCGCGGGCGTCCGTCCGGGACGGCCCACGTCGGCCGCCCGCCCGCCGGCACCAGCTCGCGCGCCCTCGGCGGTCTCCGCCGAGCGCCTGGAGGCGCTGGTCGGGGCGGGCCTCGTGGTGGTCGGCTCGCTGCTCGTGGGTCTCGCCCTCCTCGCCGGCGAGTGGATCGATCACGTGCCGCTGCCGGACGGGCGTGACACGCCGCTCGTCACGCCGTGGAAGGCGTGGCTCGCCGTGCTCGGCGGAGCCCTCGGCACCGCGCTGGCCGTCCTCGGCGGTGCTCGCCGACCGGATCGCGCCGCGGTCCTCCGGCGCCCCGGCGTGGCGCTCGCCGGCCTGGCGGTGGTCGGACTTGGACTGCTCGGCGGCTCGGTGGCGGTGACGGCGGTCGGCGGCGTCGTCTTCGGCGCCGTCGGGCTGCTCGCCGTCGTGACGCGCCGCTAGCCGTCCCCGCCGGGAGTCGGCCGCGTCAGTCGGTGCGACGCTCCGGGTCGGCGACGCCCGTCACCGCTCCGTGGTCGTCGGTCGTGTAGACGCCCTTCGACAGGTCCAGCAGCACGAGCGTGTTCCCGAACGGGTCGACCACCACGGTCCCGCGGCCGACGGGGATGTCGAACGGCTCCGTGACGATACGACCGCCGGCGCGGAGCACCGCACGCGCCGCGTCCTCCGCCGAGGCCACGAGCCAGTTCGGTTCGTACGGACGTCGGGTCGTCAGGACGATCTCGCTGTCACCGTCGCCGAGGGCGAGGCCGGCCTGGCCGATCTCGTCGTTCCGCCAGAGCAGCGTGTGGCCGAGGGCGTCACGGTAGAACCGGAGGCCGCTGTCGAGGTCCGGCACCGGCACCGTCACGGCGTCGACCCGGAGCAGGAGCGGCGTGCGGGCCATCGGTCGAGGATATCCGGCCGAGAGCGGGCGGTGACCGGAGGACGCGCCGGGCGTGACGGTGACGCGTCGCCGCCGTCAGGGCTCCGACGGCGATGAGTTGCGCCGCGCCGCGGGGTCTCCTCATCGAACGCCTCGCCCGGCGGCCGGCGCCGGCGGGGCTCGAACGACAGGGAGGATCGATGCGCACGACCTATCCCGGCGAGTCCGCGGCCTACCGGGCCGCCCGCGAGCGGTTGCTGGAGCAGGAGATCGCGCTGCGCCGGAACATGGAGGCCGTGGCGGCCGCCAGGCGTGCGCTTCCCGCCGGCGGCCCGGTTCCCGTCGACTACGTCTTCCAGGGCGAAGCCTCCGACGGCTCGACGACCGACGTGCGGCTGTCCGAGCTGTTCGCGCCGGGGCACGACTCGCTCGTGGTCTACCACTTCATGTTCCCGAGGGACCCCGGCGACGAGCGCCCCGGCCCGAACGCCGGTCGAACGGCGCAGCTGCCCCTCGACGAGGGCCCATGCCCGTCGTGCACCGCGTTGCTCGACCAGCTCGACGGCGCCGCCGAGCACGCCGCCCAGCGCGTCTCCCTCGTGATCGTCGCCAAGGCCCCGCTGCCGCGCCTGCTCGCCTTCGCGCAGGAGCGTGGCTGGCGCCGGCTGCGGCTGGTGTCCTCGGCCGCGACCACCTTCAACCGTGACTACCTGGCCGAGACCGACGACGGCGCGCAGCGGCCGATGCTGAACGTCTTCCACCGCGGCGACGGCACCGTCCGGCACTTCTGGGGGTCGGAGCTGTTCTACGCCCCCGCCGACGCCGGCCAGGACCCGCG
The DNA here is from genome assembly GCA_902806305.1 of uncultured Thermoleophilia bacterium. Classification (GTDB taxonomy): domain Bacteria; phylum Actinomycetota; class Thermoleophilia; order Gaiellales; family F1-60-MAGs149; genus CADCWC01. The sequence goes on from CADCWC010000305.1 coordinate 4,918, forward strand.
CCACGTCGGCACCATCGAGCCGCTCTGGAATCTGTTCGACCTCACGCCGGAGGGACGCGGGAGCGATTGGGACGAGCAGCTCAGCTACTGCTGTCGGTCGGGGCCCGACGCCGGCGAGCCCGGACGCTCCTGATCGCCACGGCCGACGGCTCCGAGCCGCGGGCCGGCGCCCTACGGTCCTCGGTGGCGACGGTCTCCGGAGAGGGCGTGGGCGAGCGCGGCTCGGTCTGTCGGAGGGCCGTGCGCCGGGAGCACGAGCTCGACCGGCAGATCGAGCAGCGGCCGCAGGGCCTCGGCGACCTGCGCGCGCGTGACGTCGCCCCGCAGCCGATCGGCGATCCCGAAGCCCCGACCG
>CADCWC010000306.1 GCA_902806305.1 uncultured Thermoleophilia bacterium
GACTGCCCCGCGATCGCGCGACCGCAGATCGGGCAGTGCGGCCTGCCGACCCGGGCGTACAGCAGCCGCAGGTAGTCGTAGATCTCCGTGACGGTGCCGACCGTGGAGCGCGGGTTGCGCGACGTCGTCTTCTGGTCGATCGAGATCGCGGGCGACAGGCCGTCGATCCCGTCGACGTCCGGCTTGTCCATCTGGCCGAGGAACTGCCGCGCGTAGGCCGAGAGCGACTCGACGTACCGCCGCTGCCCCTCGGCGTAGAGCGTGTCGAAGGCGAGGCTCGACTTGCCCGACCCGGAGAGGCCGGTGATGCAGACGAGCCGTTCGCGGGGCAGCCGGACCGTGACGTCCTTCAGGTTGTGCTCGCGCGCCCCACGGATGGTGATCCAGTCGCTCGACACAGAGGCAGGCTACCAGCGCGGTCGGACGAACGCACGTTCGCTTCGACCGGCCGCGAGGACATTTCGCGGCGCCTCGGGGACGACCGGTGCGGCCGCCCCCGAGGCGTCGCCGGCGTGCGTCCGTCAGCGGATGAAGTACGGCCCTCGCCGGTCGAGCATCACAGGGGCCTTCCGGACGGCCTGCAGCTCGATCTCCGGTCCTGCGTCCTCGTCCTCGCCCTCGCCGTTGACGAGGAACGTGTTGCGCGCGAACGTCGCCGTGGCGTGGGCGATGGCGTTGGCATTGCCGCCGAGCACCGTCTTGTTGACGTTGGCGATCGTGTCGCAGGCGAGGTGGTAGCACGGGTCGTACGGAAGCCCCGCCGTGCCGCCGAACAGGGCCGCTTCCTCGGGCGTCTTGACGCCCTCGGCGCCGGTGAAGAGACCACCGGCCGGGATGTCGACGCCCGTGGCGATGAAGGGCCCGTAGTCGGAGCGGCCGCTGAAGTCGGTGCCCACCGACGGAAGGCCCCTGGAGTCGAAGTAGTCGCGGAAGACGGCCTCGATCTGGTCGGAGCCGGGCGGCGCGACGGCGCTGCCGGGCGTATCGGCGTCATAGATGCCGCGCATGAAGTTCGGCGAGCCGATCATGTCGAAGTTCAGGTACAGGGCGATGTCGGCCCGCTGCGCGGCGCTCAGGTTGGCGATGTAGTAGTCCGAGCCGATCAGCCCCGACTCCTCAGCACTCCACCAGGCGAAGCGGACCTTGTTGTTGATCGGCGTGCGGGCCTTCACCCTGGCCCGGTTGAGCTGCACGGCCACCTCGAGGATCGCCGCCGACCCGGTGGCGTTGTCATTGACGCCCGGTCCGGCGGGGACGCTGTCGAGATGCGCGCCGAGCATCACCACGTTGTCGGCCCGACCCTCGGCCGTCTCGGCGATCACGTTCCGCGTCGTCCGCTGCCCACGGAACGCGTCGACCTCGATGCTCAGCGTCGTCCCGGGCGTGGTCGCGAACGTACGTCCCTCCGCGTAGGGGACGAACACGACGGGCAGCGCGCCGGTGTAGGGCTCGTTCGTGTCGACCGTGCTGAGCGAGGGCTCGAAGATCCCCTCGCGGTCAGGTGTGTTGCCCTGGTTGAAGATGACGACGGCGACGGCCCCGGCCGCTTCCGCGTTCCGCACTTTGTCGATGAACCCGCAGGTCCCGCGCTGGACGAGGGCGACGTTGCCCGCCGCGAAGCCCGCGAAGTCGGTCGCCTCGCAGCCGCTCGTCGAGGCGCCACCGGGCTGGTTCAGGTTGACGTCGACCGCCTGGACCGTGCCCGAGACGGGGCCGGTGGGGGTCGAGGCGGAGTTGATCGCGACCGTGTACTCGGTGCCGACGGTGAACGTCCGCGCCGCGGGCGCGGTCTGGGCAAGGCTCGAGCTGAACGCCTCGAACGCCTGGAACTGGAACTCCTGGTAGACCGGCGTGTATCCGGCACGCCGGAGGACGTTGAAGACGTACCGGGCTGACGAGTCGTAGCCCGCCTTGCCCGCCACGCGCGTGTTGCCGTTCGCGCGGCCGATGCGGTCGAACTGCCGCACGCGCGCGTAGACCGCGTCGGTGGTCACGGCCTGCCGCAGGACGAACGAGCGTCGGAGGTCGTTCTCCGGGTCGGCCGAGCCCGGGACCGCCGCGGCCAGCACGGCGACGGAGCCGATGACCGCCCCCGCGGCCCATCGATGCTTCACGGTCCTACCCCTTTCGACGTCGAGGAGGGCGAGAGGCGGCGAGTCTAGGTGCTCGGACGCGCGGTCACAAGTCGCCCGATCGGCCCGCGTGCGCTGAGATCACGGCCGACACACGGTCGGGCTGCGGGACGAACGCCAGCCGGCTGCGGCGGCCGCCGTTCTCGACCACGATCGAGCCGTATCCGAGCACGCGGCCGACCAGGCTCTGCGTCACGGCCAGCCGGTCCACGGACCGCAGCGGCACGCTGCGCGTGTGCCGGCGGACGGCGCTCCGGACCACGAGGATCTGCTCGTCGGTGACGGCCAGGACGGTGCGGTCCCACTCCCAGATCCGCACCGCGAGGCGCCCCACGGCGACGGCCACGAGCCCGACCGAGCCGGACAGGGCGAGCGTCCCGAGCGAGGTGCGGGCATCGGCGCCGGGGAACGCCCGGACTGCGAGCGCCAGCAACGCCACGGCGAGCGTGGCGGGCACGATCGCGCCGGCGAGGGCGGCGGTGTGGGCCCGGGTCTGCACGAGCACGTGCTCGCGTTCGGAGACGTCGGGGGACACGGCGACCATGCCCCGGGCTTCGCCGTCGTGTCGCCGGCCCCTCCCGTGCTCGCGGCCGGCCCGACGGGCCGCTCGCTCAGCGCTCGGAGACGACCGTGTCGATGAGGCCGTAGTCCTTCGCCTCGGCCGCCGACAGGAAGTAGTCGCGCTCCGTGTCCTTGTGGATCTGCTCGACCGTCTTGCCGGTGTGGCCGGCGAGCACCTCGTCCATCCGCCGTCGCACGTCGAGCACCTCGCGCGCGTGGATCTCGATGTCCGTGGCCTGCCCCTGGAACCCGGACGAGCCCTGGTGGATCATGATCTTGGCGTTCGGGAGCGCCATGCGCTTGCCGGCCGTCCCGCCCGCCAGCAGGATCGCGCCCATCGACATCGCCATGCCGAAGCAGATCGTCTGCACCTCGGGCTTGATGAACTGCATCGTGTCGTAGATCGCCATGCCCGCGTAGACGTCGCCGCCGGGCGAGTTGATGTAGAGCGCGACGTCCTTGTCCGGGTCGTCGGACTCGAGGTGGATCAGCTGCGCCACGATCAGGTTGGCGATCTCGGGGTAGACGGGCGTGCCGAGGAAGACGATGCGCTCGTTCAGCAGGCGCGAGTAGATGTCGAACGAACGCTCGCCGCGAGCGCTCTGCTCGACGACCATGGGTACCAGGGGGCTCATGGAGCCAACCGTAGCAGCCGCCCCGTGCACATCCCGAGGGGGACGGCGGCTCAGACGGGCGTCGCGGTCAACTCCCGGCGCAGCTCCTTGATCTCGTCGCGCAGCTTCGCGGCGTACTCGAAGCGCAGCTCCTCGGCGGCCGCCAGCATCTCCTCCTCGAGCTCGATCGAGAGCTTCTCGAGCTCGTCGCGGCTCATGCCCTCGGCCTTGGAGGCGCCACGCCGACGGCTCGACGGCACGTTCGCCGAGTCGAGGTTGAGGAACTCGGCGATGTCGGAGACGCCCTTGACGATCGACTGCGGCGTGATCCCGTGCGCCTCGTTGTAGGCGAGCTGCACCGCCCGGCGGCGGGACGTCTCGTCGATGGCCGCCTTGATGGCCACCGTCTGCTTGTCGGCGTACATCAGCACCCGTCCGTTGACGTTCCGCGCGGCGCGCCCGATCGTCTGGATGAGCGCCGTCTGCCCCCGCAGGAAGCCCTCCTTGTCCGCGTCGAGGATCGCCACGAGCGACACCTCCGGGAGGTCGAGGCCCTCGCGGAGCAGGTTCACGCCCACGAGCACGTCGTACTCGCCGAGCCGCAGGTCGCGGACGATGCGGATGCGCTCGAGCGTGTCGATCTCCGAGTGCAGGTAGCGCGTCTTGACGCCCGACTCGAGCAGGTAGTCGGTCAGGTCCTCGGCCATCTTCTTCGTCAGGGTGGTCACGAGCACCCGCTCGCCCCGACGCTCGCGCTCCCGGATCTCGCCCAGGAGGTCGTCGATCTGGCGCTCGGTCGGCCGGAGCTCGACCTCGGGATCGACGAGGCCGGTCGGCCGGATGATCTGCTCCACGATCTGGCCGGAGTTGCGCAGCTCGAACGGCCCCGGCGTGGCCGAGACGAAGATCGTCTGGCCGACCCGCTCGATGAACTCGTCGAACCGCAGCGGGCGGTTGTCCATGGCCGACGGCAGCCGGAAGCCGTAGTCGACCAGCGACGTCTTCCGCGACCGGTCGCCCTCGTACATGCCGCCGATCTGCGGGACGGTGTTGTGCGACTCGTCGATGAAGGTGACGAAGTCGCCGGGGAAGAAGTCGAGCAGCGTCCACGGCCGTGACCCCGGCGGGCGGCCGTCGAGGATGCGCGAGTAGTTCTCGATGCCGTTGCAGTAGCCCATCTCGCGCATCATCTCGATGTCGTACTCCGTGCGCTGACGGAGCCGATGGGCCTCGAGCAGCTTTCCCGCCGCCTCGAACAGGCGGACCCGCTCCTCCATCTCCTCGGCGATCTCCACCACCGCGCGCTCGAGCGTGGGCGGCGTCGTGACGTAGTGGGTGGCGGGGTAGATCGTGAGCTCGTCCTCACGCCCGTAGATCTCGCCGGAGAGCGGGTCGAAGTGCGTGATCTGCTCGACCTCGTCGCCGAAGAGCGAGATCCGGAAGGCGGTCTCGGCGTAGGCCGGCTGGATCTCGATCACGTCGCCGCGGGCCCGGAACTTGCCGCGGCCGAGGATCATGTCGTTGCGCTGGAAGTGGATGTTGACCAGCGCCCGGAGCAGCTGGTCGCGCGGGAACTCCTCCCCGACGCGGAGCTGGACGAGCTGCTGCTCGTACTCGGCCGGCGAGCCGAGGCCGTAGATGCACGACACCGAGGCCACGATGATGACGTCGCGCCGGGTGAGGAGGCCCGACGTGGCGGCGTGGCGCAGCCGGTCGATGTCCTCGTTGATGGCCGAGTCCTTCTCGATGTACGTGTCGGACGCGGCCATGTAGGCCTCGGGCTGGTAGTAGTCGTAGTAGGAGACGAAGTACTCGACGGCGTTGTGCGGGAAGAACTCCCGGAACTCGTTGCAGAGCTGCGCCGCGAGCGTCTTGTTGTGGGCGATCACGAGCGACGGACGCTGCAGCTGCTCGATCGCGAACGCCATCGTGGCGGTCTTGCCCGTGGCCGTGGCCCCGAGCAGCGTCTGGAACCGCTCGCCGCCCTCGACGCCGCGCACGAGGGCCTCGATGGCGGTCGGCTGGTCACCCGTCGGGACGAACGCGCCGCTGAACTGGAACGGGGGCACGGCTACAGGCTAGCACGAACGTACGTTCGTCCACGGAAGGGTCAGCCCGTCTCCCGCAGGACGTGCTCGCGGAAGTGCGCGCCCCAGTCGGGGCGGCGTCCGTCCACGTCGTCGAAGCCGTACTCGCGGGCCAGATCCCACGACGTGAGGGCCTGCCCGGTCCGACGGAGCACGTCGGGGTCGGCGGCCAGCGCGGCGACGGCGCGGCCGACGTAGCGCGGCGTCTCCGAGGCGGCGAAGTGCGGGTCGCGCGCGACGGCGTCGCCCCACGTCGCCTCGGTCACGCCGAAGTGGTCGAGCACGGCCTCGGAGCGGAGGAACCCGGGCGTGAGCGCGACGGCCGCCACGCCGCGGTCGCGCAGCTCGGCCGCCTGGCCGACCGCGAGCCGGATGACGGAGGCCTTCGCCAGGTCGTAGTAGAGGTTGCCGCGGTAGCGATCGTCGACGCCGTCCGTCATCTCCACGATCAGGCCGCGGCCCCGCTCGACGAGGAGCGGCGCCGCGTACCGGCTCGTGATCAGGTGCGTCCAGACCGCGAGGCGCTGCATCTCGAGCCCGTCGTCGAGGCTGTGGGCCCAGAACGGCGTGCCCCACGCGGTCAGCGGATCGCCACCCCAGATGTCGTTCACGAGGACGTCGAGACGTCCCGCCTGCTCGGTGCGGATGCGCTCGGCGAGCGCGGCGACCTCGCCGGGGACCGTATGGTCGACGGCCACCGCGATGCCGATCCCGCCTGCCTCGGTCACGAGGTCCGCCGTGTCCTCGATCGTCTCGGCGCGGCCCATCGACGAACGTCGCGCGCGCGTCGTCCGCCCGGTGACGTAGACGGTGGCGCCCGCGGCGCCGAGCTCGACGGCGATGCCCCGTCCGGCCCCGCGCGTCGCCCCGGCGACGAGCGCGACGGCGCCCTGCAACCTCCGCTGCGTGTCCATCGCGCGATCATAACCGAATCGCCGTTTATATTGCATGGCGTGGCCCGCACGAAGCGCATCAGCGATGCGGCGGTGCTCGCGGTGGCCGCCGACCTCGTCGGCCGGGTCGGTCCCCGGCGTCTGACGCTGGCCGACGTGGCCGCGGAGACCGGCCTCTCGCCCGCCACGCTGGTCCAGCGCTTCGGCTCCAAGCGGCAGCTGCTGCTGGCCGTCGCCGCGCGCGGAGCCGACGGCGTGACACGGCTCGCGGAGGCGCGTGACGGCCCCGGCTCGACCGTGGACCGGCTCGTCGGGGGGCTCGTGGCCCTGGCCGAGCCCGTCGGGCGCCCCGAGGAACTCGTGAACCACCTCGCCTTCCTGCAGCTCGACCTGCGCGACGACGCGTTCCGCGCGCACGCGGGGGCGTTCGCGCGGTCCTTCGACGCGGCGGTGCGCGAGGTGCTCGACGCCGCCGTGGCGGCCGGTGAGCTCAGTGCCACGGACACGACGGCCCTGGCCCGCCGCGTCCAGGTCACCTACCACGGGGCGTTGCTGACCTGGGCCCTGGCCGGCACGGGGCCGCTCGCGGTTGAGCTCGAGCAGCAGCTCCGGGCGACGCTCGCGTCGGCGCGCGCGTGAGCGCGGCCCGACGGCCCTCGTCGCGTGCGGCCGCCGCGGGGTCAGCCGGTCGTGGTGGCGGCGGCGTTCTCGTCGACGATCTCGGCCCGGAACCGGAACACGTCGGGGTCCCGCGGGTCGATCGTGGCGCGGACCCAGTGCGGATCGAGCTCGCCGAACGTCTCCACGCGCGTGAAGTTCTCCAGCAGGGCGCCGGCCGCGTCGCGCAGTGGCTTGTCGATCCGGAACAGGTGCGAGTCGCCGTGGACGAGCGCGACCGGGCGGTCGAAGGCGATCGTCTCCTCCCGGAGGGCTGCGAGCAGGGCGTCGAAGCCGTTCAGGCCGGCGGCGGCCCGCTCGGCCGGGTCCGTGACCTCGAAGCCGGGGTCGGCCTGCATCGTCACCATCAGCCCCTTCCCGCCCTGGCGGCGGGCCTCGTCGAACGCGTCCCGGAGCCAGGCGATCGTGGCGGGCTCCCGGGCCTCGTACTCGGCGTTCGCCGCGGTCCGGTCGGCCGGCGTGCGCGTCGAGTTCGACTCCGGCGCGTCCACGTCGTCGATGCGGTTGTTGTTCGAGCCCTGCACGTTGAGCGTCACGAAGACGACGCCACGGCGGCTCCAGCGCAGGTGCTCGGGGTAGTTCGCGTCCTGCCGCTCGACGGCCATCCGCCGGCGCCCGAAGCTCAGCGGCTCGTCGAAGAGCGTTCCCCGCAGGAATCCCAGGCGCTCCAGCGGGTCGTAGCCGCCTGCCCTCGTCCGGTGGCAGTCCGTCCACTCGTTGTCGCCGGGCACGTAGATCGCCGGGGCCCGCAGCGTGTCGAACCGCGCCTCGGCCTCCGCGTACTCCTGGTCGGTACACGGGGTCGACCCGTTCTTGATGTCGCCGTCGAAGATCGTGAACGCCAGGCGCGCGCGGTTCATGTCCGCGATCAGGTCCGGCACGCCGGTGGTCTCCTGCTCGGGCGTATAGGGCAGGTCGCCCCAGAGGCCGACGTCGTAGCTCGTGCCCCCGTGCCGACCCGCGTCGCCACCGGCCCCGCCTGAGGTCACCCCGTGCGAGTCGGGCACCGCTCCGGCCAGGGCGGCCGAGGCGGCGGCGAGGACGACGGCTGCGAGGAGGCGCGGGCGACGGGTCATGGCCGTGAGCTTCGCCGCTCGGCGGATCCGGCGCGGGCTCCTTCACCGGCTCGTCACCGAGCCCTCACGCCCCTGTCACCGTGACCGGCCGGCCGAGCGTGTCGGCCACGCCCCCGGTCAGCCCGCGCGGCGCTCGGGCGGCAGCGAGGCGGCCTTCGAGATGACGTAGGCGGAGTTGATGAGTCCGAGGTGCGAGAACGCCTGGGGGAAGTTGCCGACCTGGCGCCCGGTCGTCGAGTCCCACTCCTCGGCCAGCAGCCCGAGGTCGTTGCGGAGCCCGAGCAGCCGCTCGTAGAGCGCCCGCGCCTCGTCGATCCGCCCGCTCAGGGCGAGGTTGTCGACCAGCCAGAAGGTGCAGGCCAGGAACGCGCCTTCGCCGGGAGGCAGCCCGTCCACCGGCCGGCCGTCCTCCACGTCGGTCTCGTAGCGCAGCACGAAGCCGTCACGGAGGAGCGTCCGCTGGATGGCCTCCACCGTCCCGATCACGCGCCGGTCGGTCGCCGGGAGGAAGCCGACCAGCGGGATCAGGAGCAGGGAGGCGTCGAGCTTGCGCGAGCCGTAGGCCTGCACGAAGGACCCGAGCTCCTCGTCGAACCCCTCGGCACAGACCTGGGCGTGGATCTCGTCACGCAGCTGCCGCCAGTCCTCGACGGGACCCGGCAGCTCGAAGTCCTCGACCGCCTTCACGGCCCGGTCGAACGCGACCCAGGCCATGACCTTGGAGTGCGTGAACTGCTGCCGCGGCCCGCGGATCTCCCAGATCCCCTCGTCGGGCTCCCGCCACCGTGTGGCCAGGAACTCGAGCAGCTTGCGCTGGAGGGCCCAGGAGATCGGGTGCGGCACGAGTCCGAGCCGGCGGGCCTGGTGCAGCGCGTCGACCACCTCGCCGTAGACGTCGATCTGCAGCTGCTCCGACGCCGCGTTGCCGACGCGGACGGGGAGCGAGCGCTCGTAGCCCTCGAGCCAGTCGAGCTCGAACTCGAGCAGGCGGCGCTCCCCCGCCACGCCGTACATGATCTGCAGCTCCGACGGGTCGCCCGCCACCGTCCGCACGAGCCAGTCCCGCCACGCGGCCGCCTCGTCGGTGTAGCCCGCGCTCAGCATCGCGAGCAGCGACAGGGCGGCGTCGCGCAGCCAGCAGTAGCGGTAGTCCCAGTTGCGCACGCCGCCGATCTCCTCCGGCAGCGACGTCGTCGGTGCGGCCACGATCCCGCCCGTCGGGCCGTACGTGAGCGCCTTCAGGACCATCAGCGAGCGCTTGACCGCCTCGGACCACTCGCCCTCGTAGCGGCAGCGGTCGGTCCAGTCGCCCCACCACCCCTCCGTGTCGGTGCGCGCGTGCGTCGGGTCGATCGCCCGCGGCGGCGGCTCGTGCGACGGGAACCACGTCAGCACGAACGGGTGCGACGCGCCCTCCTCCACCGTGAAGTGGGCGACGGTGGTGAAGTTCTCGCCGACGACCGGGACGTCCGTGTGCAGGATCAGCCCGTCGGGGCCTGCGACGGCCACCAGGCCGTCACCGCTGCGGTGCACCCAGGGGACGATGCCGCCGTAGTCGAACCGCATCACGAGCTCCATGCGCATGTCGACCCGGCCGCGCACGCCCTCGACGATCCGGACCACGTCGGGGTTGCGACCGCGAGGCGGCATGAAGTCGACCACGCGCACGGCGCCGTCCGGCGTCTCCCACTCCGTGTGGAGCACGAGCGTGCCGTCCTGGTACTGCCGACGCGTGGCCAGGCCGGCGCCCTCGGGGGCGATCAGCCAGCGCCCGTTGCCCTCCTGCCCGAGCAGTGCGGCGAAGCACGCGCCGGAGTCGAAGCGCGGCAGGCAGAGCCAGTCGATCGATCCGTCGCGGCCCACGAGCGCCGCGGTCTGGGTGTCGCCGAGCAGCGCGTAGTCCTCGATGGGCAGCGGCATGCCCGGAGGTATAGCGGCTCAGCCTCGATCCACCGCCTCGATCACCTCCGCTTCGCGTAGCGACCCGGTGGGTTCTCGGACGTCTCGGACGGGCCGCTGCGCCGAGGACGTGCCGGGGCCCACGACCGAAGGTCGGGGGTGGGACCGAAGGTCCGGGGGTGAACCGAAGGTCGGGGGTGAGCGAACGGTGGATCCAGGCTCAGGTCCCGGAGGGGACCTCCGCCTCGGCCTCGATCTCGACGAGGCAGCCCGGCACGACGAGACCGGACGTGCCGACCAGCGTCGAGACCGGTGGATGGTCGCCGAAGATCGCGCGGTGCCCGGCGGCGATCGCGTCCCAGTCCCGCTGCGGGGCCAGGGCGAACATGCGGGTCCGCACCACATCGGCCGCGGACCCGCCGAGCGCCTCCACCGCCCCGACGATCCGGGCGAGCGCCGCGCGGGTCTGCGCCTCCGCGTCGCCCGCGGGCCGTCCGTCCGCGTCGACCCCGAGCGTGCCGGAGACGAGGATGCGGGAGCCCACGCGCAGCGCCCGGCAGTACCCGACGTGCGCCTCCCAGGGCGTCCCGCTGCCGTGCCGCTCCACCCCCATCCGGGGCGAGCATACCGAGGCGACGATCCCCTCCGCCGGTTCGCCGGTCCGCTCGGAAACGTTCCGCCACTCCGGCCGACGCCGCCGGTCCGACGACGGCCGCAGGGTGCCACCGCCCTGACGGACCGCCTGCGGTCGTCGCACAGGCGCGCGACCTGTGCGAGGATCGACCTCCCTCCCCCGGTTCCGCCGGGCCCCCTCCGAGAGGACCGACCATGGCGCGTGGGTCGTTCGCCACGTTGAAGCTGCTGGGCTCGAAGGGCGCGAGCACGCCGCCCACCGACTGGACGGCCGTCGACCACCTCACCATCCGGCTCCGGCCGGGGGCGTGGCCGGACGGCACGCTGTTCCGGGCCGGGATGCCGATCCTCACCTACGACGTCGCGGCCGGCACGGTCACGAGCCTCGGGTTCCAGGACCGCCTCTACCGCCTCCCGGAGAAGGAGGACGACTGCTTCCTGGCCGTGGGCTACCGGCCGGCGGGCGGCATCGTGGACGCGCCCGACGCGCCGACCCTCAAGGAGGTCCTCGGCCGTGGCATCGGCACGCAGCAGAAGTCGTACGTCGGTCTGACCGCCGAGGAGTACCGCCTGCTCTCGAACGCGCTGCAGGCCTCGCCGCACTTCGTCCGCGTCGAGCGCGACGCGAAGGTCACCGTCTGACGCGACCGGTCCCGACATGCGAACATCTGTTCGCATGTCGTCGAAGGGCTCGCCACACGCTCGCTTCCGCCGCGCGCTCGCCTCCGGCGATCCGCTGCTTATCCGGACCGCCGCGGCGGAGGTCGGACACATCGACCTGGGCGACGCCCTCGCCGTCTGCCGCGCGCTGCACGCCGCCGACGACCCGGCCTACGAGCGGGCGGCGGTCCGCTTCCTGGCCCGCTTCTGTCTCGAGGGTGGACCGGACCGGCTCTCCGACGTGGACGCCGCGCTGCGGGCCCTGGCGGCCGGCGGACGCGGCGAGCGAGCGGCCGACTTCCGCCGCGTGTGGCGTCGGCTCGGCCTGCCGGTCGACGCCCTCGGCTGACCGTCGTCAGGCGAGCTGCCAGACGTCGTCGCGGATGATCGGCACGGCGACGCCGTCCCGGCCGACGCCGTCGACGTCGACCTCGGGCCCGCCGAGCATCACGTCCACGTGCGTGCGCGAGACGTTCAGGCCGCGCGCGCGGCGCTCGTCCGGGCCGGCGTCGCGTACGTCGGGCAACGCGTCGACGTAGCCTGCCCCCCAGGCGACGTGGGACGTGGCGTTCTCGTCGAACAGGGTGTTGTGGAACACGAGCCCTGTCTGCCCGACGCGCGACGTGCCATCGACGAGCGCGACCTCGCCGAGCTGGTTGGCGTGCTCGTCGGCGGCCAGGTCGGCGCGGACGGCGTCGGCACCCGCGGAGGCTCGCACGTCGACCACCCGGCCGCCCGCGAACCGCAGCTCGAGGTCGCGCACCTGCACCCCTCGCAGCGTCAGGGGGCGGGTCGTGCGGAGGGTGCCCTCGGTCCGGCGGCGGTCGGGCGTCGTGAAGACCTCCTCCGTCGGGAGGTTCGCGATGTAGTGGCGGCCGTCCGGGGCGACCGAGTCGACACCGATCCAGCGCCCGCCCTCGAGCAGCCCCACGGCGAGGTCCGTGCCGGGTCCGCGGAAGCGCAGGTGATCGAAGCGCCGGGCGTCGAGCTGCGCCCGTCGGGCGTCCAGGGCCCGCACGTGCGCCGTCCAGGCGGCCGCCGGATCGGGCTCGTCGAGGCGCACGGCGTGGGTCACCTCGGCCCACAGCCGCTCGAGGTCGGGCGTGCCGAAGACCTGCTCGGCCCAGGCGCCGGTCGGCCCGCCGATGACGAGCCACGGCGCGCGACCCTCCACCGCCACCCGCGTCTGGGCGGGCACCCGCGGGAGCACGACCTGCGCCAGGCGCGCCGGGTCGACGTCGGCGAAGACGCTCGGGTCGAACGCTCCGGTGACGCTGACGTAGGCGCCGTCGGCGGCGAGCACCTCCTCGACCCGCGCCTCGAGCCAGGCGGGGACGTGGCCGAGCGACTCGACCGGCGCGGCCCGGGCGTGCTCGCGCCGGACGCGCGCGTCGTGATGGAGGACGTCGACGTAGCGGGCGCCGAGCGCGTACCCGGCGGCCGTGAGCGCCTGCATCAGCGGCGCATGCTCGACATCCCCGGTGACGGCGAGCGTCTGGCCGGGTCGGAGGCCGAGCCCGACGCGGAGCGCGAGGTCGGCGTAGGCCCGACGGGACGCGTCGATGTCGACCCGTGGCGTGGTCGAGGCGGTCATGTGAGTCTCCAGACGGTGCGGTAGTAGGTCTGTGCGCGACGGACCCGCGTGATGTAGTCGCGCGTCTCGGCGAAGGCGATCGCGACGGGCGTTCCCGGCGGCGTGCGGTCGATCCAGCGGTCGACGTTGGACTGGCCGGCGTTGTAGGCCGCCAGCGTCAGGTCGAGGCCGTTCGGCCGGCCACGGTAGCGACGCGTGAGGTGGCGGAGGTACCAGCAGCCGTAGCGGATGTTGATCTCCGGGTCGTCGAGGTCGGCGGGCGTGAAGCGACCGCCCCCCGTCCGCACCGCGATGCCCTGGGCCGTGCGCGGCAGGAGCTGCATCAAGCCGACCGCGCCCGCCGGCGAGCGGGTCGACGGCCGGAAGCGCGACTCGGTGTGGATCACCGCCGCGACGAGCGCCGGGTCGAGGTCGTAGTTCCGCGCGTGGGCGCGGATGACCGTCTCGTACCGCAGCGGGTAGCGGAGCCGGACGTACCAGTCCGGCTCGGCCGCCACCGCCCAGACGGCCGTGAGGCCCACGAACACGGCCACCGCCGCGAGCAGGCCGAGGAGGCGCCTCACGCGCCGGTCCAGCGGGCCACGAGCGCCCCCACGGCCGCGTCCAGCCGCGCCAGGTCGCCGTCGTTGACGAGCACCGCGTCGGCGCGGGCGATCTTCCCGGCCTCCGGCAGCAGCCGCGCCTCCCGCGCCGCGAGGGCCTCCAGGTCGCCGCGCCGCGCCAGGCGGGCGCGCCGTTCGTCGTCGGGCGCCGTCACGACGACGACGCGGTCGTAGCGCCCCTCCAGTCCGGCCTCGTAGAGCAGCGGCACCTCGTTGACCGCGAGCGGCGGTGCCGGGCGCGATGCGGCGGCGGCGTCGAAGGCGCGCACGACCAGCGCGCCGACCCGGGGGTGCAGGAGCTCCTCGAGCCACCGCACCGCCTCGGGGTCGGCGAACACGGCGGCCGCCACGCGCCGCCGGTCGACCGCGCCGTCGGCGTCGAAGACCTGCGGGCCGAGCCGCGTCCGCACGGCGTCCTTGATCTCCACCGTGCCGTAGAGGTCGTGCACGATCCGGTCCGAGCTGACGACCGCCGCGCCGTGGCGTCGGAACGCCTCCAGCGCGGCGGTCTTGCCCGCTCCGATCGCCCCGGTCAGCCCGACCCGGAGCGTCGCGTCAGCCTTCGCCCGGCTGCTCGTCCGGCGCCGCGCCGGACCCGTCGTCGGCCACCGCCGCCCCCGTGACGAGCGCTGCGTCGGCGACGTCCGCGACCGGGTCGCCCGTCGTCAGCTCCACGTCGCCCTCGGCCGCCACGTCACCGTCGTCCGTGGCGTCGAAGGCCGCCGTCGTTCCCTCCGACGTGTCCGCGTCGCCCGCGTCGTCGGCGGACGGCTCGTCGAGCCCCTCGTCGATGTCCGTGGCGTACTGGCCGCCCTCGTCGTCGTAGCCTGCCTCGGCGGCCTCGGCAGCCATCCGCTCGGCCGCGCCGCGCACGGGCAGGAGCGGCTCGTCGCCGGGGATCAGCGCGATCGGCGGCAGCGGCTGCTCGTTCGGGCCGACCCGCTTCATGGACAGCGACAGGCGACGCCGCTCGGCGTCGATGTCGATGATCTTCACCACGACGCCGTCACCGGGGGCCACGACCTCGCGCGGGTTCTCGACGTGGTGTGCGGCCAGCTCGGAGATGTGCACGAGCCCCTCGACGCCGGTCAGGATCTCGACGAAGGCGCCGAAGGTCACGACCTTCGTGACGCGACCGTGGACCGTGTCGTTCTGGGCGTACTCCTCGAGCACGCGCTGCCACGGATCGGCCTGCGTCTGCTTGAGGCCGAGCGAGATCCGCTGGCGGTCGCGGTCGATGTCGAGGACCTTGACCTTGACCTTCTGACCGATGTCGAGCAGCTCCGACGGGTGGTTGACGTGCGTCCACGACAGCTCGGAGATGTGGATCAGGCCGTCGATGCCCTCGAGGTCGACGAAGGCGCCGAAGTCGACGATGTTCGAGATGACGCCCTCGACCACGGCGCCCGGCTCCAGGTCGTCGAGGATGCGCTGACGCACCTCGCGCCGCTCCTCCTCGAGCACCGCGCGGCGCGACAGCACCACGTTGTTGCGCGAGCGGTTGAGCTCGATGACCTTGCAGATCAGCGTCTGGCCGCGGAACTCGTCCAGGTCCTGGACGCGGCGGATGTCGACGAGCGAGGCGGGCAGGAAGCCGCGCACGCCGAGGTCGATGATCAGGCCGCCCTTGACCACCTCGATGACGCTGCCCTCGACCGGCTCGCCGCTCTCGGCGGCGGCCTCGATCTTCTTCCAGGCCTTCTCGAAGCGCGCCCGCTTCTTGGAGAGGATCAGCCGCCCCTCGGTGTCCTCCTTCTGCAGGACGAGGGCGTCGACCTCGTCGCCGAGGGAGACCTCGTCCTCCGGGTTCACCGAGCGGCGGATCGAGAGCTCGGAGACCGGGATGACGCCTTCCGACTTGTAGCCGATGTCGACCAGGACCTCGTCCTTGTCGATCCGGACGACGTTGCCGGTGACGACCTCGCCTTCGTTGAAGTCGGTGAGGTTGAAGTCGTAGTTGGGGACGAGCTCACCGTCGATCTCGATCCAGACGTCAGGATCGGCCGCGATCAGCTCAGCGTTGGTGCTCAAGGTCGGTAGGGGTCCTTTTCCGGGCGCCCGACGGGAATGCCGGGACGAGAGACGCAGGATACCAAGGCACCCGATTCCGCCCTTCCGGTACGTGGCAGGCGTGACGAGATCCCGTGGCCGACGTCGTGCGCCGCCGTCGACGGGCGTCGATACGCTCCGGCCGACAGCGCCGCCGCAACGGTCGGAACGAGCGAGGAGACCCGAGTTGACGAACGCCAAGGCCGCCGGCAACGGCGACACGCAGCCCGAGACGCCGATCCGCGTCGGCGTGGTCGGCCTCGGCTACGCCGGCGAGCAGCACCTCCTCGGCTATGCGGCCCGCCCGGACGTGCAGATCGTCGGCCTGGCCGGGCTCGAGGACGCCAGGCGCGACGCGCTCGCCGAGCGCTTCGCGATCCCGCATCCCGTCCGGGGCTACGAGGAGCTGCTCGACCTCGACCTCGACGTCGTCTCCGTCTGCGTCCCGAACGCCCTCCACGCGCCGATCGGCGTGGCCGCGCTCGAGAGCGGGCGCCACGTCCTGTCCGAGAAGCCGCTCGCGCGGAGCGGCGACGAGGCGGCGACCATGGTGGACGCGGCGGAGGCGGCGGACCGCGTGCTGCACGTGGCCTTCAACTACCGTCGCCGCGGCGACGTGCAGCTCCTGCGGCGGGTCATCGACGAGGGCACCCTCGGGCGCATCTACCACGTCAAGGCGTGGTGGCTCCGGCGGCGCGGCATCCCGTCCCTCGGCAGCTGGTTCACGAGCAAGGAGCAGGCGGGCGGCGGGCCGCTGATCGACCTCGGCGTCCACGTGCTCGACCTCGCGCTCCACCTCACGGACCAGCCGTCCGTGCTGACGGTCAGCGCCGTCACGCACGCCGAGCTCGGGCCGCGCGGTCGTGGCGGCTCGGACGCGGGCAAGTTCGTCGAGGGTCCCGTCGCGTACGGCGTCGAGGACCTCGCCTCGGTGTTCCTGCGCCTCGGCGGCGACGTCTCGATGACGCTCGAGACCGCGTGGGCCGTGCACGGCAGCCACGGTGACGACTTCGGCCTGACGCTCTACGGCACGGAGGGCGGCGCGGAGCTCACGGTCCGCAACTACGGCGTCGAGGACACCCTGCGCGTCTACACGGACGTCGGCGGCGCGCTCGCCGAGGCGCGCCCGAAGGTGCCGCGCGGCGACGGCCACGTCGGGATCGTCGCGGGCTTCGTCGACGTCCTCCGCGGGCCGGCCGCGGCCTGGGCGGCGCACCGCGGTCACGACGGCCTCCGGCTCGCGCGCGTCCTCGACGCGGCCTACGCCTCGGCGAGCGCGGGCCGGGAGATCGAGCTTCCGGCGGCCGACACCGAGGCGCCGCTCGCGGCGCCTCGGGTCGGCCTTCCGGACTGACCGTCGGTCAGGACGAGTGCGACTGCGACTGCGCCTGCGTGGCGAGCTGGTACAGGCCGTACAGGGACGCGGCGCCGACCGCGCCGTAGACGAGGCGCGAGGCGGCGTTCGTCTCGCCGAACTCGTTGCCGGTCAGGGTCGCGACGAGGTCGAACTTGGCCAGGGACACGAGGCCCCAGTTGATCCCGCCGATGATCGGCAGGGCGGCGACGAGCAGGTTCGGGTTCATGCGTGCTCCTCGGAGTGTCGGACACGAGTGGTGCTCCTCGTCTTTCGATCCGTGAGCCCCGGTCGGCCGACCGTTCCCACCCAGGAGACGTCGACCCGCGCTACTCCTTGGCGTCGAGCCAGGTCGTCCCGATGCCGACGTCGACGCCGAGCGGCGGGTCGAGCGGGTAGGCGTTCACCATCTCCTCGCGGACGAGCGCCGTCACCGTCGTCGTCTCGGTGTCCGGCACCTCGAACAGCAGCTCGTCGTGGATCGTCAGGACGAGGCGCGCGCCGAGCCCCTCGTCGCGGAGCCGCCGGTGGCACGCCACCATCGCCACCTTGATGATGTCGGCCGCCGAGCCCTGGATCACCGAGTTCACGGCCAGGCGCTCCCCGAGCGAGCGGGTCATGCGGTTCTGCGCCCGGAGTTCGGGGACCGGTCGTCGCCGGCCGAAGAGGGTCACGGCGTAGCCGCGCTCGCGCGTCTCCTCGATCGTGCGCGCGATGAACTCCTGCACCCGCGGGATGCGGCTGCGGTAGAGGTCGATGTAGGTCTGGGCCTCCTCGCGGGAGATGCCGAGGTTGGCCGAGAGCCCGAAGGACGAGATCCCGTAGACGATCCCGAAGTTGACCGCCTTGGCCCGGTCCCGCTCCGTCTTCGAGAGCGACGCCGGATCGCGCCCGAGGACCTCCGCCGCGGTGGCCCGGTGGACGTCCTCGCCCCGCTCGAAGGCCGACCGCAGGACCGGCTCGCCGGACAGGTGGGCGAGGATCCGCAGCTCGACCTGCGAGTAGTCGGCGGCGAGCAGCCGGAACCCGGGCTCCGCCACGAAGGCGCCGCGGATCTCGCGCCCGAGCGCCGTCCGGATGGGGATGTTCTGCAGGTTCGGGTCGGTGCTGGACAGCCGGCCGGTGGCGGCGGTCGCCTGCTTGAAGGTCGTGTGCACGCGACCGTCGGGACCGACGGCGGCGGGCAGCGCGAGCAGGTAGGTCGAGAGCAGCTTCGTCAGCTCCCGCCACCGCTCGACGAGCGGCACGATCTCGTGCTGGTCGCGGATCTTGGCGAGCACCTTGGCGTCGGTCGAGTAGCCGGTCTTGCCCTTGCGGTCCGACGGCAGGCCCAGCTGCACGAACAGCACCTCGCCGAGCTGCTTGGGCGAGCCGATCGTGAAGGGCCCGCCCGCGAGCTCGAAGGCCCGCGCCTCGATGGCGGCGACCTCCTCCGTGACGCGACCGGCGATCTCGGCCAGCACGTCGAAGTCGATGCGCACGCCGACGTCCTCCATCGCGGCCAGCACGGCCACGAGCGGGAGCTCGATGTCCGCCAGGAGCCGGGTCTGCTGCCGCTCCTCGAGCCGACGGGCGAGCGGCTCCCTGAGCCGCTCCGCGCCCGCCGCCACGCGCACGATCCGGGCCGTGTCCGCGTCGGCGCCAACCTGCAGGTCGAGGGCCTGCTCGGCCAGGAGCTCCTCGAGCTGGTAGTCGGTCCGGCCCGGGTCGATCAGGTAGGAGGCGAGGAACGTGTCGAAGGCGGGCGCGAGGCCCGCCTGCAGGAACGCGTGCGGCAGCGACTTGAAGTCGTGCGCGACGAGCGCCGGGCCGTCGAGCGCCCCGGCCACGGTGGCGGCGGGCGCCTCGACGACCAGCACCTCGCCGTCGATCGCCACGGCTGTCCGGTCCGGGTCGCCGCCGAGCCCGACCACGGCCGTGGCGGCGGCGAGCCGACGGAGCTCGTCGAGCTCGGCCGACCGCCACGACACGGCGACGTCGAGCGCGTCGACGGGCGCGGCGGGGACGTGCGACTCGAGCTCGTCGACCCGCGACAGGAGCCCGCGGAACTCGAACTTCCGGAACAGCTCCTTCATCGTCGACCGGTCGGGCGGGTCGTTGACGACCGCGGCCGGGTCGACGTCGAGCTCCGCGTCGAGGTCGCGCTTGATCGTCCCCAGGCGCTTGGAGCGGAAGGCGTCCTCACGGTGGGCGGCCAGGTTCTCCCGGCGCTTCGGGCCCGGCACCTCGTCGAGGTGCTCGTACACGCCCTCGAGCGACCCGAACTGCCGCACCAGGTCGGCGGCCGTCTTGTCGCCGATGCCGGGCACGCCGGGGATGTTGTCCGACGTGTCGCCCTTCAGTCCGATCAGGTCCGGCACCTTGTCGCCGGGCACCCCCAGCCGCGCCTCGACCCGCTCGGGGGTGTATACGTGCACGTCGGAGACGCCC